>NZ_JBBCJO010000016.1 GCF_037190085.1 Gemmatimonas aurantiaca | reverse complement strand
CTGGATGTGCGACTGCCCCGCCATCAGCGCGTCCACCACCCGCGCGCTCACGTCGTAGCCAATCACCCGGAACCCGGCCGCCACGAACTCCATCGCCAGCGGCAGGCCCACATACCCCAGCCCGATCACCCCGATGACCGCCGAACGGTCGGCCACCCGATCGAGCAGTTGCTGCTTCAGATCCGGCTTCGGATGCTGCATGTCATGCGTCCCCGTCATCACGCTCACCGGCCGTAGAACGCACGGACCACGCCGATGACTTCATCGAGCTGTGTCGTGGTGAGTTCGGGATAGATGGGCAGCGACAGCACTTCGCGGGCCGCGCGCTCCGATTCCGGGCACTGGCCTTCGCGATAACCGAGATACGAAAAACACGGCTGCAGGTGCAGCGGCAGCGGATAATAGACGCTCGAACCGATGCCCTTGCTCTTGAGATGCTCCTGCAGCGCATCCCGATTGGGCACGCGGATGGTGTACTGATTGTAAATCGACGTGTTGGCCGGTTCGATATACGGCGTCACGATATCCGCGACATCGGCGAAGGCCGCATCGTAATAGGCCGCATTGCGGCGGCGTCCCGCGCTCCACCCTTCGAGATGCGGCAACTTGGCGCGCAACACGGCGGCCTGCAGCGCATCGAGACGGCTGTTGTACCCCACGATCTCGTGATAGTAGGTCTTGCGACCCCCGTGCGTGCGCAGCTTCATCAGCAGATCGAACAGCACATCGTCCTGCGTGACCGCCATGCCGCCGTCACCATACCCGCCCAGATTCTTCGACGGGAAGAAGCTGAAGGTGCCGATGGTCGCGGCCTCGCCGGCCATGACACGGCGGCCATCGATCATGCGGCTGGCCCCGATGGTCTGCGCGGCGTCTTCGATGACGGCATGACCACCCGCCGCGGCCGTCACCTGTTCGATCGCCGCCATCTGTCCGAACAGATCGACCGCGATCACGGCCTTTGTTTTGGGACTCACCGCCGCGGCCACACCGGACGGGTCGATGTTGAATGTGCGCGGATCGATATCCACGAACACCGGGCGGCCACCGACATTGTGCACCGCGCCCGCCGTCGCGAAAAACGTGAAGGGCGTGGTCACCACCTCGTCGCCGGGTTGCACATCCACGGCCCGCAACGCCAGCAGCAACGCATCGGTGCCATTCGCACATCCCACCGCGTAACGCGTCTGCGACAACGCCGCCACCTCGCGCTCCAGTTCACTCACCGGTTCGCCGAGGATGAAGGCCTGCGCATCCACCACACCCATCAGCGCCGCGACGACATCGTCACGGATGGTCGCGTACTGGGCTTTGAGATCGAGAAGGGGGACTGCCATGGCTGTCTGAGAAAAGGACGGACGAAGGACGAACGATGGAATTTCAGATGTTCACGCGCAACGGAAGCGGAACGTCCCGTCCCGTTTTCGCCGACTCGTAAATGCCAAGGATCAACTCGAGCGACTTGCGGCCCGCACGGCCGTCCGTGTCCGGGCGCGCTTCACCACGAAGCACTGACACCACATTGCGATAGTACCCTTCGTGACCGAAGCCGTACACGCTGGTGGGATTGGTATTGGACTGCTCGACGTACTTGTCGTCGTCGTCGTAGTCGGCAAACTGCCAGTGCTCCACCTTGTTCACCGCGGTCCCGCCGATCTTCACCGTGCCCTTCTCGCCAAGGATCGTGATCGACCCTTCGAGGTTCTTCGGGTAGGTGAGCATCGTGACTTCGATGGTGCCGATGGCGCCCGAGCGGAACTTGAGCACCGCCACGCCCGAGTCCTCGGCTTCGATGCGGCGGGCGAGTGTGGCAGTCTTGGCCATGACACTCTCCACCGGCCCCACCAGCCACTGGATGAGATCGACGTAGTGCGACGCCTGGTTCATGAACGCCCCGCCATCGAACTCCCATGTGCCACGCCACGGCGCCTGGTCGTAGTACTCCTGCGGACGCGTCCAGCGCACGGTGCAGTTGGCCATGTAGATGCGGCCGAAGCGGCCGTTGTCGATGGCCCGCTTGAGCAGCACGATGGGCGGATTGAGGCGGTTCTGCTTGACGACGAAGAGATGCACATGATGGTCGTCGCACGCCTGCACCAGCGCGTCGGCCGACGCCAGGGAGATCGCCATGGGCTTCTCGCTGATCACGTGACGTCCGGCTCTCGCCGCGAGAATGCCGTGCTGCGGATGCAACCCACTCGGCGTCGCGACCACGACCACGTCGCTGGGCACCTCGGCCAGCATCCGCTCGATATCCTGAAACCACGGGACACCAGCCGCGGTGCCTGCCTGCTCCGCCCGCTCCCGTACGGTATCACACACCGCCACCAACTGGAGATCGGAAATCTTCGCGATCGCGTCGAAGTGATTGCGGCTGATGCGGCCGCATCCCACGAGCGCGATGCGAATGGGCTGTCCTTTCGGAACGATTTTCTCCGTCACGCCTGCTCCTCCAGACGAACCACCACGTCGCCGCGGCGCTCGTACAGCGCGCCCGTGCCTTCACAGCGCAGCCGCTCCACGCCATCGGCCGGTGCAGCGGTGGCTCCATCGAGCGGCACCAGACGATGTCCGGCTTCGGACATCCAGCCGATGCGTCGCGCCGGCACCCCGGCCATCAACGCGTAGTCGGGGACATCACGATTGATCACCGCGCCCGCGCCGATGAACGCATACCGTCCGATCGTCACCCCGCACACGATGGTGGCGTTGGCGCCGATGCTCGCACCGCGCCGCACCAGGGTGCGACGGTATTCGTCCTTGCGCGACACCGCACTGCGCGGGTTGTACACGTTGGTGAAGACCATGGAGGGACCGCAGAACACGTCCTCCTCGAGTTCCACCCCTTCGTACAGCGACACGTTGTTCTGGATCTTCGCGTTGTCGCCGATGGTGACCTTGTTCATCACGACCACGTTCTGCCCGAGCGAACACCGGGCTCCGACGACGGCGCCACCGAGCACGTGCGCAAAGTGCCACACGCGGCTGTTGGCTCCGATGACCGCGCCATTGTCGACATAGGCCGACTCGTGCACCATGGCGCCGTCACCCAGCACGACATCCGCGCCGACATGTCCCTCGCCGGCGCGGGTGATCATTCCGGGAATGATCGTCGTGGTGGTGTGGTGCATGGTGCTCACGCGACGCCGGCCGGTTGCGCGGCCGCATCGTTCGCCCGCGCCGCGGCGAGGATCGCGTGCCACTCCTGCAACGACCGCACCACCGGTTCGCGCGTGCGACGCGCGGCGATGGCCTCATACGCCGCATTGGCCGCGGTCAGCGTGGTGGTGTACGGCAGACGGTTCGCGATGGCGGCCTGACGCAGCTTCTCGTCGTCCACCTGTGCATGCTTGCCGAGCGGGGTGTTCACGAGCAACTGCACCTCCCCGTTCAGGATCTTGTCCACGCCGTGCGGACGGCCTTCGTGCACCTTCAGCACGCTGGTGGCCGGAATTCCCCGTTCAGCGAAATATGCCGCCGTGCCACTGGTGGCCAGGATCGAGAAGCCGAGTGCGTGGAAACGCTGCGCCAGCTTCGCGGCCGTGGGCTTGTCGCTGTCGTTGATGGTGAAGAACACCGCGCCTTCACGCGGCAGCGCGTTGTCGGCCGCGAGCTGCGACTTCATGAACGCCGCGCCGAAGTCGTCGTCGATGCCCATCACTTCGCCCGTGGAACGCATCTCGGGGCCCAGCACCGGATCGAACTCGCGGAACTTGTTGAACGGGAACACCGCCTCCTTCACACTCACGTACGGCGGAACGATCTCCTCGGTGAATCCGACTTCGGCCAGCGACTCTCCCAGCATGAGCCGCGCCGCTGCCGACGCCAGCGAGATGCCGATGGCCTTCGACACGAACGGCACCGTGCGCGACGCACGCGGATTCACTTCGATCACGTACACCTGCCCGTCCTTCCAGGCATACTGCACGTTGATCAGGCCGACCACACCCAGGCGCCTGGCAAACGCGATGGTGTGCGCCTTCATCTGCTCCACCGCGGCGGGCGGAATGAGATACGGCGGCAGGATGCACGCCGAATCGCCGGAGTGAATGCCGGCGCTCTCGATGTGTTCCATCACCGCACCGATCACGACATCCTTGCCGTCGGACAGCGCGTCCACGTCGGCTTCAAAGGCGTCTTCGAGGAACCGGTCCACCAGCACCGGTCGCTCCTCGCTCACCCGCGCCGCGCGTTCGAAATAATCCCGCAACGACGGTTCATCGTGCACGATTTCCATGGCGCGTCCACCCAGCACGTACGACGGACGCACGAGCACCGGGAATCCGATCTGCTCGGCGATCTTCACGGCTTCGTCCACACTGGTGGCCGTTCCGTTGGCCGGCTGCTCGATGCCGAGTTCCCGCGCGATGGCTTCGAAGCGGCGACGGTCTTCGGCGGCATCGATGGCGTCGGGCGACGTGCCGAGGATGCGCACACCAGCGGCTTCGAGCGGACGGGTGAGCTTGAGCGGCGTCTGCCCGCCAAGCTGCACGATCACGCCTTCCGGCTGCTCGCGCTGCACGATCTCCAGTACGTCCTCGAGCGTGAGCGGCTCGAAGTACAGCTTGTCGGAGATGTCGAAATCGGTGGAAACCGTTTCGGGGTTGGAGTTGACCATGATGGCCTCGTACCCCTGCTGGCGCAGCGCGAGCACAGCGCGCACGCAGCAGTAGTCGAACTCCACGCCCTGACCGATGCGATTGGGGCCCGAACCGAGAATGACGACCTTCTTGCGCCCCTCGGTGGCCGCTTCGCTTTCCTCGTCGTAGTTGCCGTAGAGATACGGCGTGCTCGACGGGAATTCACCGGCGCAGGTGTCGATCATCTTGTACGACGGCCGCACATTCAGGGCCCAACGTTCGGCACGCGCTTCGTGTTCCGTCTGCCCGCGCAGCGTGCCGAGCTGGCGGTCGGAGAAGCCCAGCCGCTTCATGCGGCGCATGGCTTCGGCATCGACGCCGGCAAGACCCTGATACCACTGCTCGGCGTCGATGAGTTCGCGCAACTGATCGAGGAACCACGGATCGATGGCCGTGATGCCGTACAGCTCCTGCGTGTCCATGCCCAGCAGCATGGCGCGCTTGAGCTGGAAGATGCGCTCGGGTGTGGGACGACGCAGGGCGCCGCGCAATTCTTCCTTCGAGCCTTCGGTCAACCGATCGTCCTGCAGACGGTCGGCGATGGCCCACCCCGGACGGCCGGTCTCGAGCGCACGCAGGGCCTTCTGGAAGGCCTCCTTGAACGTGCGGCCGATGGCCATGGACTCACCCACCGACTTCATCTGCGTGGTGAGACCCGGATCGGAGCTGGTGAACTTCTCGAAGGCGAAACGCGGACACTTCACGATGACGTAGTCGAGCACCGGCTCGAAACTGGCCGGTGTGGTCTTCGTGATGTCGTTGGGCACCTCGTCGAGCGTGTATCCCACGGCCAGCTTGGCACCGATGCGCGCGATCGGGAAACCGGTGGCCTTCGACGCCAGCGCCGACGAACGCGACACGCGCGGATTCATCTCGATGACGATCAGCTCACCGGTGGTGGGGCTCACGGCGAACTGGATGTTGCAGCCGCCGGCGTCCACGCCGATTTCACGGATGATGGCCACGGCCGCGTCGCGCATCACCTGATATTCCCGATCGGTGAGCGTCATGGCCGGCGCGACGGTGATGGAGTCACCGGTGTGCACGCCCATCGGATCGAGGTTCTCGATGGAGCAGACGATGACCACGTTGTCGGCGCAGTCGCGCATGACTTCGAGCTCGTACTCCTTCCAGCCCAGCAACGAGCGTTCGATGAGCACCGAATGCACCGGCGACAGATCGAGACCGCGGCGTACGATGGTCTCGAACTCCTCGCGGTTGTATGCGATGCCGCCGCCCGTGCCGCCCAGCGTGAACGACGGGCGGATGATGGCCGGATATCCCGTGTCTTCGACCGCGGACAGCGCTTCCTCGAGCGACGTGACCGTGCGGCCGGTGGGACACTTGAGCCCGATCTTCTCCATCGCTTCGGCGAAGAGCTTGCGATCCTCGGCCACCCGGATGGCGCGCGCGTTGGCGCCGATCAGTTCACACCCGTATCTGGTGAGCACCCCGCTCTCGTGCAGCGCGAGCGCCACGTTGAGCGCCGTCTGTCCACCCATGGTGGGCAGCACGGCATCGGGGCGCTCCTTCTCGATCACCTTCTCGACGAACTCCGGCGTCACCGGTTCCACGTACGTGCGATCCGCAAATTCGGGATCGGTCATGATCGTGGCCGGATTGGAGTTCACGAGGATCACCTCGTACCCCTCTTCGCGCAGCGCCTTGGTGGCCTGCGTTCCGGAATAATCGAATTCAGCAGCCTGCCCGATCACGATCGGCCCGGAGCCGATCACGAGAATCCGGTGCAGGTCAGAACGTCTCGGCATGGAACAGATCGTCGATGATGTCGTCGAGAGAACGCGTTGCACGCCAACCGGTGGCGTGCTGCAGCTTCCGCGGGTCCCCGATCAATACGGGGACATCAACGGGACGGACCAGTGATGGATCCTCGGTGGGCACGGCGCGGACACCTGCTCGCGCCATCACCCGGTCGAGGACATCGCGCACCGACCATCCGGTGCCGCTGGCCACGTTGTACGCCTCACCCGGCGTGCCCCGCTGACAGAGCGAAATATACGCAGCCACCACGTCACGAACATGGAGGAAGTCGCGTATCGGCGAGAGGTTGCCCACCGGCATCGGTGTACCGGGTGCGGCATGGGCCAGCGCGCGCGCACGGGCCACCAGTGCGGGCAGCAGAAACCGCGCCGGCTGCCCCGGTCCACTGTGGTTGAAGCTGCGCGCGACGATGGTGCGGAGCCCCGAGGCCCGCCAGCACTGGAACGCCAGCACTTCCTGCGCGGCCTTCGTGGCGGCGTACACGGTGCGCGGCGCCTGCACAGCGTCCTCGTCCAGTTTCACGTCCGCCGCTGCGCCATGCCGCGCATCGCGGCCATACTGCTCGGCGCTGCCGGCCAGCAGGATCACCGGGTCGGCATCACCGGACGCGCGGACACGATCAAGGTGATGCAGCAGACGCGCCGTAGCGGTGACATTCACGTCCCAGGCCAGCGCCGGATCGGCCGCCGCCGTGGGCAGATGGGAGATGGCCGCCAGGTGGATCACCGTGTCCGCCCTGGCCTCCTGCACCACCGTGGCAACGAACCGGTCGTCGCGCAGGTCGCCGAAGCGCCAGAGGATGCCGTCCGGCATCGTCGGCACTCCGCGCGCCGTGACACCCACGGCCGATTCATCGACGGCAAGGGCCACCACTTCCGCGCCATCCGCGACCAGCGCGGGCAGCAGCCACTGTCCCACGAAACCGGATGCGCCGGTGACCAGGACGCGGTTCAGGGACCGGCTCGCGGCACCGTTCATCGCACGACCACCGACGGCAGACGCACCGCGCTCACCTGGTGGCGGCGTACCGGGCGAGGTCGGCTTCGACCATCATGGCGACGAGCTGGCTGAAGTTCACCTGCGGCATCCATCCCAGCTGCGCCTTCGCCTTGCCCGGATCGGCCACCAGCAGATCGACCTCCGCGGGACGGAAGAACCGCTCGTCCTGCACCACGTGATTGCGGTAGTCGAGGCCCACGGCATTGAACGCCGCCTCGCAGAAGTCGCGCACCGCATACGTCTCACCGGTGCCGATCACGTAGTCGTCGGGCGTGTCCTGCTGCAGCATGCGCCACATGGCGTCGACGTAGTCGCCGGCAAATCCCCAGTCGCGACGGGCATCGAGATTGCCCAGCCGCAGTTCGCGCTGCAATCCGAGTTTGATGCGCGCCACCCCATCGGAAATCTTGCGCGTCACGAACTCGAGCCCGCGTCGCGGCGATTCGTGATTGAAGAGAATGCCGCTCACCGCGTAGAGATCGAAACTCTCGCGGTAGTTCACGGTGATCCAGTGTCCGTACACCTTGGCGACGCCGTATGGCGAACGCGGATAGAACGGCGTGCTTTCGCGCTGCGGTGTTTCCACCACCTTGCCGAACTGCTCACTGGAGCTGGCCTGATAGAAGCGCGCCCCGGGCGCGGCCTTGCGCAGCGCCTCGAGCATGCGGGTGACGCCAAGCGCCGTGAACTCGCCCGTGAGCACGGGCTGATTCCACGACGTCTGCACGAAACTCTGCGCGGCCAGATTGTAGATCTCGTCGGGACGCGTGGCCTGCACGACATCGGTGAGCGATGTCTGATCGAGCAGATCGGCGGACACGAGTTCGACCCGATCGACGAGATGCGCGATGCGTTCGTACGGCGTGGTCGAGGAGCGACGCACGACTCCGACGACACGGTACCCTTTGGCGAGCAGCAGTTCGGCGAGGTAGGAGCCGTCCTGTCCGGTGATGCCGGTGATGAGCGCAGTCTTCACGCGGGGAGAGCGATGGAAGTGACGGGCTGGTTCAGAAGCGAGCGGATAGGCAAAGCGGGGAGCATCGCGACGCGAGCTCCCCGCTTGTACCCCGACAGACCGGAATCAGGCGACGGCGACCTGACCGCGCGGCGCGCGCTGCACCTTGCCGGCCGCGAGGCAGCGGGTGCAGACCTTCACCTTGATCACCTTGCCCGCTTCGAGCGTGCGGACCACCTGGAGATTGGGCTTCCAGGTGCGGCGGGTCTTGTTGTTCGCGTGCGAAACGTTGTTGCCGAAGGCAACACCCTTGTCGCAGCTGTAGCAGCGGTTGCGATTGATGGCCATGGGTGTGGTCTCAGCTGAGGATCAGTTCGATCCGCGCCATCTCCGCCCCGTCACCCTTGCGGTGGCCGGTCTTGAGAATGCGCGTGTAGCCGCCCGGGCGCGTGGCGAACGCGGGACCGAGCTCCTGGAAGAGCTTGTCCGCGGCTTCCCGCTTCTGGACGTGCTTGCCGGCGAGCCGACGCGCGTGAAGCGTGCCGGTGCGGGCCTTGGTGATGAGCTTTTCGACGAACGGGCGGAGCTCCTTGGCCTTGGCCTCGGTCGTCTCGATCGCCCCCTGCTCGATGAGCGAGGTGGCGAGGTTGCGAAGCAGCGCGAGGCGCTGCTCACTGGTCCGCCGGAGCTGGCGGTTGGCCTTACGATGGCGCATGGGAGATCAATCCTCGTCGTCTTCTTCGTCGGGCGCATTCTCGGCCGCGCGGCTGGGCGGGGTGCCCATGTCGAGGATGCGGACACCGTCCGCACTCTCTTCGTAGCGCATGCCGAAGTTGAGCCCTTCCTTCTCGAGCAGCGCGGCGATTTCCTGCAGGGACTTCTTGCCGAAGTTCTTGACCTGGAGGATCTGCGCCTCGGTCTGGCGAACCAGATCGCCGAGCGAGCGGATGTTGGAGTTCTTCAGGGAGTTGACCGAACGAACCGAGAGTTCGAGATCGTCGATCGGGGTGCGGAACAGATCGGCGAGGCGGGTGGCGTCGCTGTTGGCGGCGTCACCGGTCGCACCGGGCTGCGCGGACGCGGACGACCCGAAGCCCACGAAATACTGGAAGTGGGTCTGGGCCAGCGCGGCCGCATAACTCACCGCTTCCTCGGGCGACATCGTGCCGTTGGTTTCGACGGTGAGCGTGAGACGGTCGTAGTCGGTGCGCTGTCCGACGCGGGTTTCCGCGACGGTGAAGTTCGCACGACGGACCGGGCTGTAGATGGCATCGATGCGCACCACGTCGACCGACAGATTCTTGGTCAGTTCGGCCGGGTGCTGATCGCTCTCGATGTAGCCACGTCCCTTGTTCACGTAGAGTTCGATGTTGAAATCGCGCTCGTCGGTGATGGTGAAGAGGTGGTGCGCCGGGTCGACGATGCGTACGCCACCAGTCGCGACGATGTCGGCGGCGGTGACGGTGCCCGGGCCGGACTTGGCGATGCGGAGCACGGTCTGCTCCACTTCGTCCGGCAGGGAGAGCGTGAGCGTCTTCAGGTTGCCGATGATCTGGTGCACGTCTTCCACGACGCCGCCGATGGTCTGGTGCTCATGCACCACGCCGTCGATACGGAACGCCCACACGGCGGAGCCCCGCAGCGACGACAGCAGCAGTCGGCGCATGGCGTTGCCCAGCGTGTGTCCGAAGCCGCGTTCGAGCGGCTGCAGACGGAATTCGGCCAGATTCGGATTGTCCTCGCGCTTGGTTGCTTCGACAAGCTGCGGACGGACCAGCCCGGAGAGATCGATCGTTGCCATGATATCGTGAGATGAAGGTCACGCCGGTGCGGTATGCACACCGGCGACGCGCTGCCCCGCCCCGAACGCGCGGCAGCCCCGTAGAGGGGTTCGGGCCCCGACCACAACTGGAGTTTCGGGTTGTGAGTTTGGGGTTTGGAGTACTCCAAACCGCGAACCCACAACCCTGAACTGCTTACTTGGAGTACAGTTCGACGACGAGCTGTTCCTGCGCGGCGAGCGGCACGGCCTGACGCTGCGGCTTCTCGAGGACACGGCCGGAGAACGACTCCTTGTCGACCGCGATCCAGGAGAGCGACGCGCCACGCGACGCCTGCTCCATCGCGCCCTGCACGAGCACGAGCTCGCGCGAGGACTGCTTCACGCGCACTTCCTCGCCCGGGCGCACCTGATACGACGGGATGTCGAGCAGGCGACCCTTCACCTCGATGTGGCGGTGGCGGATGAGCTGGCGCGCGGCCTTGCGGCTCGGAGCGAAGCCCATGCGGAACACCACGTTGTCGAGACGCGTTTCGAGCGCGGCGACGAGATTGTGGCCGGTGATGCCGCCCTGCGTGGCCACCTTCTCGAACGTGTTGCGGAACTGCTTCTCGGACACGCCGTAGATGCGCTTGATCTTCTGCTTCTCACGCAACTGCTTGGCGTATTCCGACATCTTCTTGCGACGCGCCGTGGCCTGACCGTGCTGACCCGGAGCGTACGGACGACGCTCGACGGGGCACTTCTCGGTGAAGCACTTGGTGCCCTTCAGGAAGAGCTTCGTGCCCTCCCGACGACACTGACGGCAGCTGGGACCGGTGTAACGGGCCATGGATCACACCCTCCGGCGCTTGGGGGGACGGCAGCCGTTGTGCGGGATCGGCGTGACGTCACGGATGGACTTCACGGTGAGCCCGGCAGCGGCGAGCGCCTGGATGGCCGATTCGCGACCTGAGCCAGGCCCCTGCACGCGCACATGCACGCGGCGCACGCCGAGCGTGAGCGCTTCGCGCGCGCACTGCTCGGACGCCACCGTGGCGGCGAACGGCGTGGACTTCTTCGACCCCTTGAAACCGGCCTTGCCGGCCGATCCCCACGACACCGCATTGCCATGCATGTCGGTGATCGTGATGGTCGTGTTGTTGAACGTGGCGCTGACGTGGGCGATGCCTTCCGCCTCGACGACGCGCTTGGTCTTCTTCGCGGTAGCCATGGCTTACTTGGTCACCTTCTTCTTGCCCGCGATGGCGCGGCGCGGCCCCTTCTTGGTGCGCGCGTTCGTGTGCGTGCGCTGCCCGCGCACGGGGAGGCCGCGGCGATGACGCGTGCCACGATACGACCCGATGTCCATCAGGCGCTTGATGTTCATCGCGACTTCGGTGCGCAGGGCACCCTCGACGCGATGATTGCGCTCGATCTCCTGACGGAGCTTGTTCAGGTCGTTGTCATTCAGGTCGCGAACGCGCTGCGCGTTCGAGACCCCGGCGGCTTCGAGGATCTTCTGTGCCGTCTTGCGGCCGATCCCGAAGATATAAGTCAGGCCGATCTCGATTTTCTTCTCACGCGGGAGATCGACGCCAGCGATACGTGCCATATGTGCGCTTCCCCTCAGCCCTGACGCTGTTTGTGCTTGGGGTTGCGCTTGCAGATGATGCGAGTCACGCCCTGTCGCTTGACGACTTTGCAGTGCTCACAGATCGGCTTCACGCTGCTGCGAACTTTCACGGGTCACCTCGGCGCTCACGCGCCGATGGAAGTCTCCCGCACCACCTCAATCGGTGGCCGGCTGGACTCCCCATGCTGTTCATCGCCCCTGAAGCATCGCCATCCCTGACCGGGACGACCGATTCCGCGCATGGGCGAAGCAAATGTGGCCAGCGGATTGGCCGAGGACACTCGCCTTTGGCGCAAAAAGGCCAAAAAAGAGGCAAGCCCTTGAGCTTAGTGGAGTTTGGGGTGGGCCGCAAGTGACTCACACCGGTGCCGGTCGCCTGGGGCAGTCCTATTGAACTCCTGCCTGATCAGCTCCGCCCTGCTCCCTCTCGGGATGGGGACGGAGCGGCATCCGGACGCACTCGGCGCCCCGGCGTCAATATTTCAAGAGGGAGCAGGAGGGAGTTGGTCAGAATGGAGAGCAATAGGACTACGGGGCCGGTTGGGACCAGTATACGGGGCGCCTACGGCAACAGCCGGACGGTGACGGGAGTGACCCGGACGTGTTCACCCAGCCTCAACTGCCCCTCGATGGTATAGACGCCCGGTTCGACCTTGGGGGGCGGCGCGTTGATCGGACCGACCGCGTCGCCGACCCAGCCTTGTGTGATCGTGTAGCTGGCCCCGGGCGCCAGGGTTTGCCGGGAGGCGACCAACAGGCAGCTCCGCCCTGCAGGTCCCACCTGCCTGCCCGCGGCATCCCGCACCTGAAATGCCTGGATACAGTCGTTCGTGAGGATCTCCTGCACCCGACCCGAAATATTGGTCGCCGTCACAGTCACCCGGATCTCTTCGCCGACCCGCGCGACATCCTGGCTCACGGTGGTAGTGATCTCGAAGTCGGCGCGGGGTGCGGTCTGGTCGCCGCAGGCGATGGTGAGGAGACCGAGACTCAGCAGGAGCAAGGGCTTCTTCATGGAGTCCCCGATGGTTTCGAAAGGAAGCGGGGAGGAGCTGGTCAGGAAGGAGCTTGATAGGAAATATGCAGATTCTGCCGGACCGCCTCCATGGCAACCACCGGATCGGCCGCCGCGGTCACCGCGCGGCCCAGAATCAGCCACCGGGCGCCGGCGTCGGCGGCGGCGCGGGGTGTCATGATGCGGCGCTGGTCGTGCGTGTCGCCGCCCGGCAGACGAATACCCGGAATGAGCAGGCCGAGTCGATCACCGAACCGGGCGTGCACCGCGGCGGCTTCATGGCCCGAACACACGATGCCGGCAGCGCCCTGCTCCGCCACGTCGCCGGCCAGCCGCAGGACTTCGGCCTGCACGTCCACGTCCGAACGGCCCCAGGCGGCGCCGAGTCCGGTGGCGTCCATACTGGTCAGCACGGTCACGCCCAGAATGCCGCAGCTTCCTTCCGGCGCCCCTTCGTTCGCGCCGGCCACGGCGGCGGCGATCATCTCGGCGCCGCCGCTGGCGTGAATGGTCAGCAGCGAGGCGCCATGCCGGGCCACACTGCGCGCGGCCCCACGCACCGTGTTCGGGATGTCATGCAGCTTGAGATCCACGAAGACCCGCTTGCCCTGCGCACGCAGCCAGGCGACGATGGCCGGTCCTTCGGCGGCGAAGAGTTCGAGGCCGACTTTGTAGAAATCGCAGGCATCGCCGAGTTGCCGCACCACGGCCTCGGCGCCCGCGCGGTCGGGCACGTCGAGCGCCACGATGGGGATGGCCGCAACGGCCGATGGAGACGGTGCGGAACGGGCGGCGGCGTGATCGGTGCTGGTCATGCGATCTGCTGGAGGACGATCTGAAGTACGATCTGGAGAGGGTCAGCGGACATGCCGCAGCGGTGCGTCAGGACGGCCACCGCAGTGTGCCGGTGAGCGATGCGAGATCACGCACCCCTTCCCGATCACACCAGCGGTGCAACTGACGCACGATGCGTTCGGGGGCGCGGGGATCGCGCAGTGCGGCGGTGCCCACGCCCACCAGCGAGGCGCCGGCCATGAGATACTGCAGGGCATCGTCGCCGGTGCTCACGCCGCCCAGGCCGATGAGTGGCACCCCGGGAAGCGCACGACTCACGCGCCAGGTGGCGAGCAGGCCGATGGGCAACAGCGCCGGACCACTCACCCCGCCGCTGCCGAAGCTGAGTTTCGGCTTGCGATGCGCGGTGTCGATCACCGTACCGGGCATCGTGTTCACCAGCGTCAGTCCGGTGGCGCCCGCGTCGACGGCCACACGCGCGGTGTCGGCCATGGCGGCGCCCAGCGTGGGCGAGAGCTTCACGAAGATGGGTCGCTGCGTCTCGGCGCGTGCGGCGGACACGAGCGCGGCGAGCGCGACCGGATCGGCGCCGAACTCGAGGCCGCCCGCTTTCACGTTGGGGCAGCTCACGTTGAGTTCGAACGCGTCCACGCCCGGCACATCGTCGAGTCCGCGCACCACCGTGGCAAAGTCGTCCACGCTGTTGCCCACGACATTCACGAACACGCGCGTGCCGGGATGATGCGCCGGCAGCCAGGGCAGATAGTCGGTGCGCACCGCGTCCAGCCCGGGATTGGCGAGTCCGATGGCGTTCATCATGCCACCCGCGAACTCACTCACCCGCAGGGCGGGATTGCCCGCGCGCGGCGCGACGCTCACGGCCTTCGTGGAGATCCCACCCACCGCGGAAAGATCGAGCACGTCTTCGAGTTCCTGGCCGAATCCCGCCGTGCCCGATGCCAGCACGATGGGATTCCGGAACGCGAGACCGGCCACCGAGACGTTCAGCAGCGACTCCGCCGACACACCCGGTGAACTCACGGTGTGCTCACGATGTGCGACTCACGGCGTGCTCACCTTGCGTTCGTATTCGGCGAGATACCGGATGATGGCGTCGGCCAGCGAAGCGGTGAGTTCCGCCTGACGCGCCGGATCGGTCATGAATTCGGAGTCGAGCCGATTGCTGCCGAAGCCGATTTCCACGAGCACCGCAGGCATGAAGGCCGTCACCAGCACCGCGAACCCGGCCTGCTTGACGCCACGATTGGTGCCGGGGTGCACCGCCTTGAGTCCACCCTGCACGAGATCGGCCAGCCGTGAGGACTCGCGCAGATGTTCGTTCTGCGCCATGTCGCGGATGATGAATCCCAGGGGATCATCGCGGGAGGCGTCCACCGAGGTTTCGAAACGGATGGATTCGTTTTCCATCGCTTCGACGCGCCGTTCGTCTTCGGTTTTTGCTTCGGCCAGAAAATACGTTTCGTAGCCGCGCGCACCGCCCGGGTTGTTCCACTTCGGATTGGCGGCGTTCACGTGAATGGACACGAACACGTCACCCTTGGCCTGATTCGCGATGCGCCCACGATCGCGCAGCGCGATGAGTGTATCGGTGGTGCGTGTCATGACGACGGACACGCCGCGCTGCTCGAGCGCTTTGGCCAACTGCTTCGAAACGGCCAGGGTGATGTTCTTCTCGTAGATCTTGCGCGGCGCGCCGATGGGGCCGGACATGCCGTTGTCGGGCCCGCCGTGCCCCGCGTCGACGATCACGGTGCGCCGGCGTGTACCGGCCGGCGGTGTGGTGGCCACACGTGCCACCGGGCGCGTGTCGGCGCTGGGCGCGGGCGGCGTGCTGCGCGACACCGTAGACGTCGACGTAGACGTAGACGTGGACGTGGACGCGGCGGACGGCGCCCCGGCCGTATTCGGCCGCCCCGATGCCACCATTGGGGTGAATCGCCGCAACTCGCCCTTCTCGGCATCGAACATCACACCGGCCCCGAGCCGAGGCAGTACATCCACGGCGAGAGTGAGCGGCACATACACCGCGGTGCCATAGCGGAACACCCGTCCGGTGAGGGGCAGCGTATCCTCGGCCGTGAGTGCCAGACTGCTGCCGGCCTCTACGTCGATGCCGGTGGTGCCCACCTCGAACCGGAAACGACCGGTACGGGCGCGGTCACCCACCACCTGCCCTCCCAGCGCCTCCGCCAGCGCATCGGCCCGCACCGCCGTGCCACCCTCGGGGTGCACGACGGTGCTCACCGAACGCACGCGATTGCCCATGCGCACCGTCAACGCGGGGGGAGCCTTGGCGGATGCCGCACCCGCGGATGCGACACCGGCCGCGCTCCCCTGCGACCCACCGGCCGTCACCTGCAGCAGTAACGCGAGGGTGGTCAGCATGTCATCACCGATGCCGGAGGGCGCGCGCGATCTCGCGCTCGGCGTCCCGCTTCTTGATGTCCTCGCGCCGGTCGTGCTGCTGCTTGCCCCGCGCGAGCGCCAGACGGGTCTTCACGCGGCCACCCTTGAAGTACAGGTCCAGGGGCACGAGTGTGAGCCCCTGTCGCTCCACCGCACCGATCAGGCGACGAATCTCGCGCCGGTGCAGCAACAGCTTCCGCGTGCGCGTGGGGTCGTGATTGAACACGTTCCCCTGCCCATAGGCGCCGATGTGCAGGTTGAGCAGGTACACTTCCCCCTCCTTCACGATGCCGAACGCGTCGGTCAGGTTGGCCCGGCCATCCCGCAGCGCCTTGACCTCGGTGCCGGTCAGCACAATGCCGGCCTCCCACGTCTCCAGAATCTCGTAGTCGTGGCGGGCGCGCTTGTTCCGCGCAATCAGTTCGTTCTGCTCGTCGGTGTCCTTGCTGGCCATACGCGACGTAACGTAATCGCTGATCGGCGCGGTGGCCCCGGGTGCGGCCGGAGAATGCGGCGCGATGTCGCTGAATGCCGCTCGCTCCTGCCCGATGTGCCGCAATGTCGCGCGATCACACCGGTTGGCGTTGACTTCCGTGCCTCACGGGGCCATTCTTCCCGCCCTGCCGCTCACCGCGCCTCTGCGTGGTGGGTCGGGTCTGCCGAAGTGGTGGAATTGGTAGACGCGCTGCGTTCAGGGCGCAGTGTCCGCAAGGACGTGCCGGTTCGAGTCCGGCCTTCGGCACCTTGTGTTTTGTGTCTCCTGCCCGCTTCGGCGAGTACGGAGAGTGGATGAAAACGGAACGGGCCATGCTGCAATCGCAGTGTGGCCCGTTTTCGTTTGGCGTTGGGGTTCCGGCTCCGCGCCACTCAGTGCCTGAGCGCCGACGGCGGAACGTCTTCGGGCAGCGTGGCGTCTCCGAATGCCGCCCGGAGCGCTTCGTTCAGGGCGCTCCGGTACTCCTGGATGAGCTCGGTCGCCCGGTGGAGCTGGTCCGGCGTGGGGTGGCCAGCGCCGACACCTTCCAGGAGGACACGACCCAGACGGGCGGCCGGCGACTCCATGCTGCCCCGCACGGCGAGGGCCGCCGTATAGGCCCGCCAGCGGTCATTCCAGGCCTGGCCGTTTTGTACGTGCTGACGGGATTCACTGGCAATGATCGGGTGCAGCTGGTGCGCGACATCGGCCGCCGTCCGGTCGTCGAGCGCATCCCGTTCGGCCACGATGAGGCCGACGGCCCGACGCGCGAACGCCAACTCCCGGGCCGCAACACGCGGTTCACCCGCAAGTTCGCTCAGCCACCGCAACTGCGCGGGATCCGGATCGCTGAGCACATGGCCCAGGTAACTCGCCACTCGGCGGCGACGGTCCCTGGCCGCCTGCCATTCACTCCAGAACCCCATGCGTGGAGATCAGGGCTGGAGAATGGGAAGTCCGCCCGGGATCGCGGGGCTCGCAAAATGCGGCACACCGACCCGATCGCGCACCACCGACTCATCGTCGAGCAGATCGCTCAGCTTGACCCCTTCGAGGACTTCGTCGATCCGACGCTGCAACAGCATCCAGACGGGGCGGATACTGCAGTTCTCGGCTTCCGAACAGCGCCCCGCGTCGACCGGATGGCTGACACAGTGCAGGTCGAACGTGGTCAGCTCCGACGCCTGGATGACATCGCGTACCGAGATCTCCTCGGGCTTCCGGGCCAGTGCATACCCACCACGGGCCCCCCGCGTGCTGTTCACGATCCCCGCACGCCGCATCCGGAGCAGGATCTGCTCCACATAGTCCCCGGGCAGTCGCTCGCGGGCGGCCACATCGCGCCCGGTGACTGGTCCCGTCTCTCCACGGCGTGCCAGATGAAGGGCGCAGATCAACCCGTACTCGGCCCATGTCGTAATGCGCATATGTCGAGTCTAGGCCCCGGGGCTTTCGGAGACAAGCTATTTCTGGCTATTGCCGGCTACTGAGGGACGCCGATCTCCGTCATCTTCCGGAGATCGAGGACGGTGTCCACGTGATCGGCCGGCAGCACCCCTTCGCGCCGGACCAGGTCACGGATGAGCACGCCTTCCTTGACCGACCGTTTTGCCAGCTCCGCCGCCGCCGCATAACCGATCTGCGGCATCAGCGCTGTGGCCAGCGCCGCCGACCGCTCCACCCAGTATTCGCACATCGCTTCATGCGCCTGAATGCCGCGCACACAGCGCCCGGTGAGCGTCTGCATGGCATTGGTCAGGATCTGCATGGACAGCAGCACATTGTGCGCGATCACCGGCATCATGACGTTCAGCTCGAGCTGACCATGTTCGGCCGCCATGGTCACGGTCGTATCGCACCCGATCACCTGGAAACAGACCTGGTTGACCATCTCCGGAATGGACGGATTGATCTTGCCGGGCATGATGCTGGAGCCAGGCTGCACCGCCGGCAGGACGATTTCGTCGAGTCCCGTGCGCGGGCCGGACACCATCAGCCGGAGATCGCTGACGATCTTCGACAGATCAATGGCCAATCCGCGCAATGTGCCGCTGAACGCGGCCGCGTCCCCCATGCTCTGCATGAGCTGGATGCGGTCCTGCCCTTCCCGCAATGTCGTGATGCCCGTGATGGCCCGCAGATGTTTCACCATGAGCGCGGGATACGCGGGTTCGACGGTGACACCCGTGCCCACCGCGGACCCGCCGATCCCCAGATCGTTGAGATAGTCCGCGGCCTCCTGTATCCGTCGCCGACACCGCGCGAGCGTGCCCGCATAGGCGGCAAATTCCTGACCGAGACGGATGGGCATTGCGTCCTGCAGATGTGTGCGCCCCGCCTTCACGATGTGGTCGAATTCGTGCCCCTTCTGCGCCAACGCCTGTTCCAGTCCCGTCAACGCGTCCACCAGCGCCGGCAACTGCCGCAGCACCGCGAGCCGGATGTTGGTGGGAATGGTGTCGTTGGTGCTCTGCGCCATGTTGACGTGATCGTTGGGATGCACGGGGGCATAACGCCCGCGTGCCCCGCCGAGCAGCTCGTTGGCCCGATTGGCGAGCACCTCGTTCACGTTCATGTTGTGCGACGTGCCGGCGCCGGCCTGATAGGGATCGACGACGAACTGATCGAGATGCTGGCCGTTCAGCACTTCGTCGGCCGCGCGCACGATGGCATCGGCGCGCTCGGCATCGAGCCGACCGGTTTCCCGATGCGTCAGGGCGGCGGCTTTCTTGATCCACACCTGCGCGATCACGAACGGTTCGAGCGGTCGCAGTCCGCTGATGGCGAAATTCTGCACCGCGCGCATGGTCTGCACGCCGTACAGTGCGTCGGCGGGGACTTCGAGTTCGCCGAGGGGGTCTTTCTCGATTCGTGTGGTCATGATGAGCCTTTGGGTTGGCCCACGTCGCGCGGCACCACCGTCGCGACGTGGGGCCGCCCTGCGGTCAGGGCACGGACACCGTGGTGTCGATGGTGGAAACGATGTGCAGCAAGGTCTTGTCGTTCAGCACTTTTTCGTTGGTACGCCAGCGCGTGATGGTCAGCGACCGCAGACTGGCGGGACTGGCCAGCAAGGCGCTCATGCCGCTACTGGGGATGTCGTGCACACCGTCATCGGCGACGGCGCAGTAGATCTGTTCGCTGGCCCAGGTCGACGTCGGAGTGCCGTAGCGCAGGGAGAGAATGACGGCGGCGCTGGGATCGCTGGTGCCGTTCCAGCGGATGGTGAGCGGCTGACCGGCCACCGGCGTCGGCACCGGCTCGGGGATGATGGGTTCGGCGAGCTTCACGCCGATGTCGGATGCGGGGAATCCATTGGTTTCCCCCGGCACGGTCACCTGCACGACATCGCCCAGCGTATAGGTGAACGGCGATCCATCGGGTGTGGCGTACCGCAGCAGTGACGTGGAGTAGGGCAGCGTGAGGTTGGTGCTGCCCACGGTCATCCCGATCGACTCCCCGGCCCGGAACTGCCCCCGTGCGGGTGTGGTGGAGGTATCGACACTGGCATACACGCACTGATCGGATTGTTGCAGCGCGCTGTTGGGAACCGACACCGACAACGCGTCAAACACGATCATGGTGGCCGAGGCGGCGCCATGGGTCGCGCCGGCGTTGCGGGCCGAGATGGCAATGGCGCCGAATCGATTGGGCGTCGCGTTGGAATCGGTGACCGAACCACAGGCGCCGAGCAGCGACGCACCGAGCGCGGCGGCGAAGACGGCAGCAGGGTTCCGGAAGATCGACGAACTCATGGCAGGTCCGGCTGGGAGAGGGGACGAGTCCCCCCGCACGTTTCGTTCAGCGCCGTGACTGGGCCCCGATGGGCCTGGCCACTCCGCGCAGGAAAGGATTGGACAGACGTTCCTGTCCGATCGTGGTGGTAACACCATGACCCGGCAAGACCCGAGTTCCGTCATCGAGCGTGGTGATGCGCATCAGTGAATCCTGCATGGCCCGCGGATCGCACAGCGGCAGATCGGTGCGACCGATGGATCCGGCAAAGAGGAGGTCCCCCGAAACGCAGAGGCCGTGGCCGATGAATGCCACATGTCCCGGCGCATGGCCGGGCACATGCCAGACATCGAACGTGAACCGTCCAAGCGTGACCGTGGCGCCATCGACAAGCTCCTCCGTAGGACCGGTGGGCGTTTCCACCTGCAGTCCCCAACGTGCGGCACTCGAAGCCGCCGCGCCGTACAGCGGGAGGTCGAGCGGATGCAACCACACCGGCACCGCCCGCGCCCGCACGATGGACGCGATGGCCCCTACATGATCGAAATGCGCATGCGTGAGCCAGATCGCTTCGAGTGTACACCCCGACGCATCGACGGCCGCCAGCAGGCGATCGGCCTCGTCACCGGGGTCGACCAGGATGGCCTTGCCGCTCTCCGGATCCGCCAGCAGCCAGCAGTTCTCTTCGAGTGGCCCCACGGTCAACTGCTGGATGCGCAGCGTCCCTCCGTTGCTCACGCCGTTTCCGCCGCGACACTGAGGGTGGATTCCCCAGTCTCCTGCACCGGCGATTCCCCGATGCCATGGTGCGCAAGCCAGCGTTCGGCTTCCAGCGCCGCCATGCACCCCGTCCCCGCCGAGGTGATGGCCTGCCGGTAGTAGTCGTCGATCACGTCGCCAGCAGCAAATACCCCCTCCACCGACGTGGCGGTCCGCCAGGGCGCGACTTTGATGTACCCATGCTCGGTGGTATCGAGCTGCCCGTCGAGGAAACGTGTGTTGGGGGTGTGACCGATGGCCACGAACAGTCCGCCCACGTCGAGTTCACTCGTGGCGCCCGTGACCGTGTCTTCGAGGGTGATGCCGGTGATGAAGTCACTGCCCACCACGTCGGTGACCCGGCTGTTCCAGAGGACCCGCACCTTGGGATGCGAAAGCACCCGGTTGGCCATGACCTTGGACGCGCGGAAACTGTCGCGACGATGCACGATCACCACTTCACTCGCGAACTTCGTGAGATACATGGCTTCTTCCATGGCCGTGTCGCCACCGCCCACGACGGCCAGTCGCTTCTGTCGATAGAATGGCATGGCCCCATCGCACACGGCACAGGCCGACACGCCACCGCCCGCCTGCGCGAGCCGCAATTCACTGTCGAGGCCGATCCACTTCGCGGCCGCACCGGTCGCGACGATCACCGTATGCGCCGTCACCGGCGACGAGTAGTTGGGCGCGATGCGGAACGGTCGCTGCGAAAAATCCACCGACTTCACGAGCTCCGACACGATGCGCGTACCGTGATGCACGGCCTGCGCCTTGATGCGCTCCATGAGCTCGGGACCACTCACCGCTTCCGGAAACCCCGGAAAGTTCTCGATATCCGTGGTGAGCATGAGCTGACCGCCCGGCAGTTCGGTGCCCACCGGCTCTCCTTCGAACACGAGCGGATTGAGATTGGCGCGGGCGGCGTAGATGGCGGCCGTCCAGGCTGCCGGACCGGAGCCGATGATGACGATGTTCTCGGGGCGCGTATCGGACATGGCAGCGGATGCGTGGGACGGTGACATGAAGCGGAGTGCGTGAAGCCGTGCGTGAGGCAATACGGGAAGCAATGCGTGAAGCCGTACGTGGTACCGACGTGCGCAATCGATCAGGCGAGTGCGAGAACGCCGAGTGCTCCATGACAGTGCGACATGGTGCCGACGAGTACACGACACGGACCTTCATTTCCCCAGGCCCGCAGTCGCACATCCGCCTCGGCGATCGTCGCGGCGTCGATCATGCCCACGCCGTACGTCCGATGCACACACTGAAAAATAACCGTGCCACGCAGCGTCGGCTGGGATTTCGCGACCGATCCTGACAGGGATCCTGATAGGAATCCTGATCGCGATCCCGATCGGGATTCCCACCCCGTCGAATGATCCGGATATGCCTCACGCTCCGCGTGTTCCTGGTGTTCCTGGTGTTCCTGCGTGGGAATGCGCGAGATGGTCACCGGCATACTCCAGTCGCGCGGAGCCTTGATGGCGGGGCAACGGGCGGGCTCGATGCAGTTGGTCGGGCAGATCCACGTGGCGTAACTGACGTAATGCCGACCATCGGGTGCGGCACGCTGCCATGGCGTGGCCGGATCGACATCGAGCGGCACCACCTGCATGTCCCGTTCCGGCCAGCGTGCGCGGGCCCGACGCATCAGCCAGTCGAGGCAGACATGGGGCATGAGTGGCGATGGCACCATGGCGTCGTGTCGCAGTGCATCGGGTCCCATCGCCAGCCACTCATCCAGATAGCCATCCCATGTCGTGATCGCGAGTCGCACGGGCAGCGCCCCGTAGGCGCCCTCGGCCACCAGCGTGGCCACCCGACACGACGCGTCGCGGTCCACCACCACGACGTCCTGCACATCGAGTGCGCCGCGTTGTTGCGCGCGCATCAACTGCTGGGTGTACCAGCTGCCGTAACATCCGCCGCCGATGACGACCACGCGCCCGAAGGTGAGCGGTGCGGTGCGTGCCGTGCCGGGTGTGGTCATGACGTCGACGCCGCGTCAGCGGCGCAGGTGACGACCGCCGTCGACGTGCAGCACTTCGCCGGTCACGTACGGTGCGTCGACGAGATAGTGAATGGCCTGCACGACATCGTCCGGCGATCCGCTCCGGGCGAGCGGCACGTCGCGCAGAAAGTGCTGCAACGCGGCCTCGCTCATGCGCTCGGGCGCGAGCACGAGCCCGGGCGCCACGGCGTTCACACGCAGACGCGGCGCCAGCGCCGAGGCCATCGTGCGCACCAGCGTCGTCACAGCGGACTTGGTCACCTGATGCGGAATGAGATCGGGGAAGACCGTCTCGAACGCGAGATGATCGGACATCTGAACGATCACCCCACCGTCGCGCAGCACACGCGCCGCCGCCTGCATGAGAAAAAACGGCGCCCGGAGATTGACCGCTTCGGTCTGCTCCCACTGCTCGGGCGACACGGCATCGAAGGCCACGAACTCCATCACCGACGCCGAACTCACCACCACATCGAGTGCGCCCATCTGCCGCATGGCCGTGTCGATCACGCGCGCCGGCGCCTGCACGTCGCGCAGGTCTTCCTGCACCACCGCCACCCGCACGTGATGTTGCTGCCGGAGATCCGCGGCCAGCAGCTCCGCCTCACGTGGCGACTGCCCGTGATGAATCACGAGATCGTAGCCGCGCTGGGCGAAGCTGCGCGCGATGGCGGCCCCGACCCGCCGGGCTCCGCCGGTCACCAGTGCGACGCGGGCGCTGGTCATGGACCCGTCATCTCCCGCTCCTCTCCGTTCATCTCCGGAGCATGCGTCGTCAGCCCACCGATGCCAGCTTCGCACTCACCCGCGCATCCTGCCTGGCGAGCCAGGCGTGCGGGACGAGTTGTCCGCCGAGTTTGCGGGGACCGTCGGTGGTGCCATGCCAGTCGGACCCGCCGCTGGGCAGCAGATCCAGTTGCCGGACATGATCGAACAGACGCTGGGCGAGATAGGGCGGATGGCTCGGATGCAGCACCTCCACTCCATCGAGTCCCACGTCCATCAACCGACGAATACGCGCCAGGGTGGCGAGTTCCCCGGGGTGTGCCCACACCGCGATACCACCGGCCCGATGCACGAGGGCGATCGCGTCGCTCACATCGAAACGATCTTTGGCCATGTAGGCCGGCCGCCCGAACCCGATCCACTTGTCGAACGCTTCGCGGAACTCCTTCACCCATCCACCGGCCAGCATCGCCCGCGCGACATGCGGACGGCCCACGGCACCCTCGCCCGCTTCGCGCAGCACGGCCTCCATGGTGATGGGCATACCGTGGGCGTTCAGCATTTCCACGATGCGTTCGGCGCGCACGACCCGCTGTGCCTGCAACTCCTGCAACGCACTGCGGATAGCGTCACGATTGGCGATATGCAATCCGAGCAGATGCAGCTCTTCGTCTTCGAAGTGCGTGCTCAGCTCGACACCGGGCACGATGCGCACACCAAGCGCCGCACCAGCCTCGGTGGCCTCGTCGAGTCCATCGACCGTGTCGTGATCGGTGATGGCGATGGCGGCCAATTCCGCATCCCGCGCGGCCTGCACCACCACCGCGGGAGCCAGTGCACCGTCGGACGCCGTGGTATGCACCTGCAGATCGACGAATGCCGGATGCTCCGGCGTATGCTGCGCCTGATGCTCCTGCTGCACTGTCACCACCGACGTGGATGCCGCCGTCACGCCGGAAATTCCGGATGTCGCTGCCCCCGACATCGCCATCACGGACGATAGCCGGCTTCGGGAGAGCGGGCGCCCGATTGCGACTCGAGGAACAGCGTGGTGAGCTCGGCTTCGTCGAGTTCCGCCAGCGCTTCCTCGCGCGCCCGTGTGCGCTGGGGTGAATAGCGCGTCACGCGCACCTCACGGTCGGCACCCTTGCCGGTCACGAACAGCAATCCGAATTCGTCGGCCATCGACTGCGTGAGGAACCCCGACGGATACACCAGCCAGTCACGACCATCGATGCGGATGTGGCGTGTGGGCATGTTCAACCTCCTTGTACTTCGAGCCAGTGTTCGGGCGTGCCGTCGACACCGAGCAGCCGCGCCACGGTATCGGCACCGGCGGCTTCGATGAATTCGACGAAACGGCCCCGTTCACTCGCGTGTTCAAAGACCCAGAAATGCGCCTGCGCTGCCGACGCGCTCCGTGAGCGCGCCGACAGCGCGGCGAGATAGTCCGCACGCTCCGCGTCGGAGACGCGGCGTTCCTGCATGGACAGCGTGCGTGGCATGTTGTCTCCTGCTGCGGAAGAAGACCCCGGATGATACCCGGGGACACCGCCCCGGTTCAGACCACCGCTTCGGTGACCGATTCGAGGGCCTTCTTGAGATCGGCCATGAACCGATCCGCGTCCGCTCCGTCGATCACCTTGTGATCGAAGGATAGCGAGAAGTACGCGCAGGTGCGGATGGCGATGGTGTCTTCCCCATCGGCGCCGGTGATCACCTTCGGGCGCTTCTCGATGGTGCCGAGGCAGAGGATGGCCGTGGTGCCTACCGGAATGATCGGCGTGCCCGTGAGGGAACCGAACGTGCCCGGATTGCTGATGGTGAACGTCGCGTCCTGCACATCGGTGGGGCTCAGCTTCTTGCCGCGCGCGCGCGCCGCCAGATCGTTGACGCCCCGGGTGAGGCCGGTGAGCGAGAGTTCGTCGGCGTGCTTGAGCACGGGCACGATGAGACCGGTGGGCTCGAGGGCGACGGCGATGCCGAGGTTGATCTGCTTGCGATAGATCAGATTCTCGCCCGAGACCGCGGTGTTGATCATCGGATGCCGCTTGAGCTGCTGGCACACCGCCTGGAGGATGAACGGCAGGTAGGTGAGCTTCTGTCCCGACTGGGCTTCGAAGTCCCTGCGGACGGCCGCCCGCACCCGCGCCACGCGGGTGAGATCGACTTCCCAGAAGGTGGTCACGTGCGCGGCCACGCGGCGCGCCATGGCCATGTGGTCGGACGTGAGCTTGCGGATCTTGGACATGGGCTCGACCACATCCCCGGCCCATGGCGTGGCCGCGGGGCCATGCGAATCGGCGGGCGCATGGGACGCGCCGGACACCGCCCCCGACACCGCCGGTGTCGCACCAGCGGCCGGACGCGACGAGAGGTACGCATCCAGATCCTTGCGCGTGACCCGGCCGGCGATGCCGCTGCCGGTGACGGCCGCGAGTTCGACGCCCTGTTCGGCGGCGATCTTGCGCACCAGCGGCGACGACTTGGTACGGATACGCTCTTCGAACGAACCGGCCGGCGCGGAGCTCCTGGCGGCCACGGGGGCCGGGGACGCCACCGACGCCGAGACAGCCGGCGCACTCGCCGCTGGCGCGGCCGGAGCCGCATCCGCCGGAGCCGGCGCGCTGGGGGCCGGCGCCGCGGCCGCAGCCGCCGCGTCGGTCTCGAGCACCGCAACGACGGTATTCACGGCCACCGTTTTCCCTTCTCCCACGAGGATCTCCATCAGGATCCCGCCCGACGGCGACGGAATCTCGGCGTCGACTTTGTCGGTGGAGATCTCGAAGATCGGCTCATCACGCTTCACGCTGTCGCCCACCTTCTTGAGCCAGCGCGATACCGTCCCCTCCGCGATGGACTCGCCCATCTGCGGCATGATCACGTCTACACGAGCCACTCGTTCATCCTCGATCTGTAGAAGCTGCGTCGGCGACGCGATCCGCGCGTCGCAAACGCCACAAGGCGAGAACCGGCAACGAGACCGCGCCGATTGCCGCACCATAGCCCGCGAACACCCACCACTCGCACGCCGGCAGACCCGCCGCCGGTGTGCATCGGTTGAAAAACCCCATGAGCTTGCCGATGCCCACTCCCGACATCGCCCCGCTCACCCCGCCGATAAAAAACGTGAAGCACCCCACGCCGATGTTGCGCCCCACCCGGTCTTCCGGGAGTGGTGTGGACGGCGGAGATGTCGGAGGGAGCGGGGACGGATCGGAACTCATCGGCAATATCGGCTTTACGCGTCAGGGGGGCGCAGCGCTCAATATCCGGCTTCGATCAGATGACGCGGGTCGGCCGTCCGATGGAGCACGTTGAAAAACTTCTTCACGTTCTTGTCCATGCGGCTCTCGCCCACCTGATCGGTGTGCACTTCCACGAAGGTGTAGTGCCCCCCTTCCATCTTCACCGACAGTGCCATGGTGCCAAGCGCACCGGCAAAGGTGCGGGTGCGCGCATCGGCGGTGCCGCGCGCGAGTCCCAGCGTGGTGAAATAGCGGTCAGCCGTCGCCAGGACCACGTCCGGCGTCAGCGAGGTCCGATGAAAATGCTGCATGCAGCGTGTGTCCTCAGGGTTGCGGTCGCTTCGCCGTATCCTTCGGCGCAGCGGCGGACGAATCGGCCGGCGTGGCCGGCAGACGCGTGGACTGGGGTGTCGAGAAGTCCCCGGGTTCGTCGGCGGTGAGGATGTCCTGGGTCCAGTCCTGCGTCTTCTGCAACACCTGCGCGGAGTCGCGGCGGAACTGCACCGCCATCGCCCACATGCCGGCCGTGACGTACATCAGGTGACTGCGGTAGGTCCCCAGTTCCTCGGTCTCCTCGAGTCCGTTGGAAACGGTCTTGCGATCCTGATTCGTGGCGAAGATGCGTCCCTGCCCGCCCTGGATGGGCAGACCGGTCTTCGCATCGTGCACCACGACGCGCCAGTAGATAGGCTCGAGCGCGCGCGTCGGTCGGGTTTCGGGGGATACCCGGATGACAAAATCCTCCGTGCTCAGCCGGAGTTCGATACGCCGCGGTTCCACCGGTCCGCAACCGGCCAACAGGAGGCCGGCTGCGGTGGCGAAAGCCGCGCGACGGAGATGACGCGCGCGCGTGAGGATCATTGGTAGTATTCCAGCCCGAGGTGGGTGATCTGCTCCTCGCCCATGAGGTGACGGAGCGTGTTCTTCAACTTCGTCTGCTGGATGAAAAGGTCATGCTCCGGGTTCAGTCCCGCAGCGACCTGCGGCGACTTGTAATAGAAGCTTAACCATTCCTGAATGCCCTTCATGCCGGCCCGCTGCGCGAAGTCGCTGAACAGGGCGAGGTCGAGCACGAGCGGCGCCGCCAGGATGGAGTCGCGGCAGAGGAAGTTGACCTTGATCTGCATCGGGTAGCCGAGCCACCCCTTGATGTCGATGTTGTCCCAGCCTTCCTTGTTGTCGCCGCGCGGCGGGTAGTAGTTGATGCGCACGACGTGCGAGAAGTCCTTGTACAGCTCGGGGTAGACTTCGGGCTGCAGGATGGTGTGCAGCACGGAGAGCTTGGACTCTTCCTTGGTCTTGAACGACGCGGGATCGTCGAGCACTTCGCCGTCGCGGTTGCCGAGGATGTTGGTGGAATACCACCCCTCGAGACCGAGCATGCGGGCCTTCATGCCCGGCGCGATGACGGTCTTCATCCACGTCTGGCCGGTCTTGAAATCCTTGCCCGAGATGGGCACGCCGCGTTCGATGGCGAGATCGAGCAGCGCCGGGAAGTCGGCCGAGAGATTGGGCGCGCCGTTGCAGTAGGCGATGCCTTCCATGATGGCCGCATAGGCGTAGAGCATCGACGGCGCGATGGCGTCGTCGTTCTCGTCCATCGCCTTCTCGAACGCGGCGAGCGTCTGATGCTGCGGGCCGGGCTTGATGTACGTCTCGGTGGACCCGGTCCACACCATGGCCCCACGCGCGGCGCCGCTCTCCTTCATGAAGTTGCGGATATCGGCCCGGAGCTGCTCGGCGAGGTCCCGCTTGGTCTTGCCCGTCTTCACATTCGTCGCGCCGGTGATGCGCGTGACGTAGCGGTTCTCGAACACGGCCGGCATGGGCTTGATGCCCTTGAGGAACTCGGCCACCGGTTCGAGGTCTTCCTTCACCAGCACGCCGGCCTTCACGGCCGCGGTGTAGGCGTCATCCGGAATGGGATCCCAGGCGGCGAACACGATGTCGTCGAGCGACGCGAGCGGCACGAAGTCCTTGATGAGCGGACTGCGATTGTCCGTGCGCTTCCCGAGACGCACCGTGGCCATCTGCGTGAGCGACCCGATGGGCGCTGAGAGGCCGCGGCGCACGCGCTCGACGCCGGCAATGAACGTCGTCGCCACGGCGCCGAGGCCCGGCGTGAAGATGGCGAGCTTTCCCGTCGCGGGAGCGATGGTCGCGGGGGTGCCGCGGGTCGAGTCGGACACTGCGTTTATTCTCCGGGAGAAGTAGAAGTCGGCGTCACGGTGGTGATGCGATGCACGTACATCATGCGTTGAAAGAAGGTGATCCAGGCAGTCACCATCAGTAACGTCACGATGCCGGCGAGAACCCAGCCATCGAACGCCAGGCCAAAAAAGGCCTGCGGGGCCGATAGCAGGGTGATGCGCTCAGGGCGCTGCAACACGCCCACCCGCGCGGTGAACCCGAGCCCTTCGGCCCGGGCATTGGTGTACGATGTGAGAAAGGTGGCGATCAACGCGAGCACCGCCACGATCACCATGCCGTGGTCGGCATGTTGTGGATGGGTCGCGTAAAACACCACCAGGCCGCCCAACAGAAATCCGTCGGCGACCCGATCGAGCGTGGAATCGTAGAATGCCCCGAAGGTCGAGCTCTGTCCCGTCCGTCTGGCCACCGTCCCATCGAGCACATCGAACAGCGCGGTCAATCCGAGAAACCACCCGCCGATGCTGATGTGTCCCTTGGCAAAGATCGCGCCGGCAATGCAGGTGCAGATCGTGCCGATGGTCGTGATGGTGTTCGGGCGCACACGCTTGGCCACCAACCAGTCCGCCACGGGGGCGATGACGGCGAGGTAGCCACGAACGATGGCGCTCCAGAGTGCTTTCATCTACGGGAAAGACGTTGACGGGGCGACCCCGGGGACGAACGGGGTCGATCTCATATCCAGCCGTGGAAAGCTAGAGGCCCCCGAAGGTCAACGGTAGAGATAGAAGCGTCTGGCGTCTTTCTCGAAGGCGATCACGGCTGGCAGGACGCGATCCAGCACCGCATCCGGATCGGCCCCACCCAGCAACGCCTCACGCACCCGGGCGGATCCCATGCGAAGATCGAATCCCGGCCCGTCGATCTGCAGCGAATCACGATGCACCCGGCCCAGCGCCCAGAGCACGGCCGCTCCCACCCGGGCCGGCTGTACGCGTTCCCGGTCGGTCACTTCGATGCGGATGCCGGGGATGCTCCGCCCTTCGTACTTCCGGTCTCCGGGATTGTTGGGGGTGAACCGTTCGGCCTTGAAACGCACCCCGGTGAGCGAGAGGTCGTCGAGCAACCGGGCCACCGAGTCGGCGTGCAGCCAGGGCGCGCCGAAGCGCTGAAAAGGATCGTTGGTGCCCCGCCCCACCGATACGTTGCTGGACTCGAACGGCACCAGTGCCGGATAGAGCAGTGCCGACGTCAGGTTGGGCAGGTTCGGTGACGGCCGCACCCAGGGCAGCTTCGTATCGTCGAACCACATGCCGCGGTGGAGATTGCGCACCGGCACCACGGTGAGTCGTGTTCCCAGCTTGAGCTGCGCCTGGAACAGCTTCGCCATCTCGCCCATGGTGAGGCCATGCCGGAGCGGCATCGGATAGAGCGCGAACCCGTTGGTCCGGCCGCCGGGCGTGGGGTAGTTCGCATTGGCCAGACTGGAGTCGAGCAGCGCACCTTCCGCCATCGCTCCCGAGAGGGGATTGGGCCGATCGAGGACGACCACCGGAATGCCGCGGCGTTCACCGGCCTGCATGCTGTACAGCATGACGCCCACGTAGGTCCATGTGCGCGTGCCGATATCCTGCAGGTCGACCACGAGGACATCGACATCCTGCAGCAGGCTGTCCGGCGGGCCGACGGTGGTCTGCTGATAGAGCGAATAGATCGGCAGGCCGGTCCGGTCGTCCCGGTCATCGGCGAGGTGTTCACGGTCCTCGGTGCCCCTGGCCCCATGCTCCGGCGCAAAGAGTTTGACGAGTTGGACCCCCGCCCGCTGGGCGCGCTTGTCGGTGTAGAGCAGGTCGATGCTGCGCCGCCCCTGCTCGTCGATGCCCGTCTGGTTGGTCACGAGCGCGACACGCTTGCCGGCGACGAGCTTGATGCTATCGTCCAGCAGCACGGTGATCCCCGGACGAACCCGCCGATCGATGTTGCGACCGCGGATCGCCCCCGGCGTTCCCGCGCCATCATCGGGGAACGGTTCGTTGTCCTGCGGCCCCCGCCCGGCGCACCCTCCCGCCCCCAACGTCATCCCGGTCAGTATCGCCGACAGCAGCAGCGTCTTGATCGCCTTCACGCGCATCCTCTCTGAAGGTTCGTGGCGCATCCCGCGCGCCTTCTCCACCCTGGCCAACACATGAACCGACCGCATCCCCACACCGGCGAACGTTCGGGCTCCCGGTCCATCCGCCGGCCCCTCCTTCGGTATACCCGCTCCACCCTGATGAACGCACCGCGACCGGGCTTTCTCAAGCGGGCGGCGGTGTTGCTCGCAGTATCGGGAGCCGTGTGGGGCGGCGCATGCGCACGCGCCGGTACCGGAGCAGGCAAGCCGATCTCCCCCGTGGCGGCGGTGCCCGCCGCGGTGTCGCGGGCCGTGGCGGACAGCATGCACGCGGTCATCGACCGGGCCGTGGCCGACGGGGCGTTTCCCGGAGCCTATGCGGTCGTGGGCACGCGGGAGGGCGTGATCGCCGAATACGGCGCCGGGCGTCTCGACGAGCTGGACGACACCCGCCCCAGCAATTCGACCGTATGGGACATGGCCTCGCTCACCAAGGTCATCGGCACCACGAGCGCCATGCTGCAACTGGTGGGCAGCGGGCGCGTGGTGCTCGACTCCCCGGTGGTGCGGTATCTCCCCGAGTGGACGGCGCCGGGCGCCTCCCGCATCACGGTGCGCAATCTGCTCTCGCACAATTCGGGGCTGCAGGCGGGCCGGTTGTTCTACAAGGAGGCGAACACGGCCGAGGAGGCGTTCCAGCAACTCTTCGCCACCTCGCCTGATACCGTGCCGGGGGTGCGGTACACCTACTCGGATATCGGCTTCATCCTGCTGGGCCGCCTGGTGGCGCGTGTGAGCGGCGAAGCGCTCGATCAGTACGATCAGCACCACATCTTCGGGCCACTGGGGATGAAGGACACGCGCTACCTGCCGCCGGCGTCCTGGCTGCCACGCATCGCGCCCACGGAACAGGATCCCTGGCGCGGCCGGAAGGTGCGCGGTGAAGTGCACGACGAGAACGCCTATCGCATGGGCGGCGTGGTCGGCCATGCGGGTCTCTTCTCGTCGGCGCGGGATCTCACGAAGTTCGCGCGCATGTACCTGGGATTCGGGAAGCTTGGCAAGGTCCGCATCTTCGACTCCGCCACCGTCGCCATGTTCACCCGGGTGCAGAATCCGGCGCTGTCGCATCGTGCGCTCGGATGGGAAACGCCCAACGGCACCAACTCGGCCGGCAAGCGCCTGTCTCCGTCAGCCTTCGGCCATACGGGTTTCACCGGGACCTCGATCTGGATGGACCCGGGGCAGAACCTGTTCGTCATTCTGCTGACCAACCGGGTGAACCCGACGCGACAGAACCCGAAGATCGGCAAGGTGCGTCAGGATCTCGCGGACGCCGTGATGGACGCCATGACCGCGGCGCACGGCGCGGGACGCTGAGCCCCCCGCTACGGGGTATAGGGACGGCGGGCGCGGAAGCCGGTGGGATTCAACGGAACCCACGGGGGAACCCGTTGACAGGGTGCCGGGTTTCTTGCAAGGGGAGTGTTACACTCACTATTTTCTCAGTAGCAAGACATGACATGGCCGGGGATCGCTCGCGGATGCGACGGACCCCAGTCATGCGGTCCATCTGGCCGGGTGTGCGCCGGCCGTTTCGGAGGACAACGATGAGCACGATGCAGCAGCCGGATGTCATGGTGGTTCTCACCCCCGTCGCTGCGGGTGAGGTCCGGAAGTTCATGGAAGCCGAAGGCGTCACCGCCGAGAAGGGCGGCCTTCGTGTCTCCGTGATGCCCGGTGGGTGCAGCGGCTTCAAGTACGGCCTCGTGATCGAGGACCAGCAGGCCGATGACGACATCTCGGTCGAAGTCGAAGGCATCAAGATCTTCGTGGACCCGTTCTCGGCGCAGTACCTCAGTGGTACGACGATCGACTACGTCTCGTCCATGCAGGGTTCAGGTTTTACTTTCAAGAATCCCAACACCACGGGCGGCTGCGGTTGCGGCAGCTCGTTCTCGGCGTGATTCTCTGAGGGTCCGGCTGGCGCTCCAGTCGGCGCCCGCCCTTTCACCGAACCGCTCTATGTCTCTGGCTTCCGGCACACCGGCGGCCTCTGACGGCTCCCAGGCCCGCGCACTCCCCACGAGTGGCGGGCCTGCGCGCGTCAGTGGCTCTCCCTTCCTTCATGCCGGTGTCACCGGCACGACCCGCGAGCGTATCCCGACGGTCATCGTCGAGACGCAGGAACTGGCCCGACTGGTCGCGGGTCGCATCGCATCGCTGATGCGTGAACGGGAGGCCGAGGGCCGTCCGATCGTTCTCGGTCTTGCCACCGGCTCGACGCCGATCGGCGTCTACCGGGAACTCATCCGCCTGCATCGCGAAGAGGGGCTGAGTTTCGCGCACATGATCTCGTTCAATCTGGACGAGTACTATCCCATGCGCGCGGACAGCATTCATTCGTATCATCGCTTCATGTGGGAGAATCTGTTCTCGCATGTGAACATCGATCCGGCGAATGTGCACATTCCCGACGGCGCCCTGCCGCGAGGTGAGGTGGACGCGGCCTGCGCGGCCTACGAGGCGGCGATCGCGGCGGCCGGCGGTATCGACTTCCAGTTGCTCGGCATCGGCAAGACGGGCCACATCGGCTTCAACGAGCCGGGCTCCGGTGAAACGAGCCGCACGCGTCTGGTGCATCTCGATTCCATCACGCGCCGCGATGCGGCAGCCGATTTCTTCGGCGAAGACAATGTGCCGCGCGAAGCGATCACCATGGGTATCGCCACGATTCTGGCGGCGCGTGAGATCGCGATCCTCGCCACCGGCGAACACAAGGCCCGCGTGGTGAAGCGTGCGGTGGAAGGCGAGATCGATCGCGCCGTGGCCGCCACGTTCCTCCAGCGGCATGGCAACACCACGTTCTACGTGGACGAGGCCGCGTCGGCCGATCTCACACGCGTGGCCACCCCGTGGCTCGTGGACGAAGTGGTATGGGACGAAGCCCTGGCCGTGCGCGCGGTCACCTGGCTCGCGGCGCGTTCGCGCAAGGCGATCCTCAAGCTCGCGCAGCACGACTACACCGAGAACAATCTGGCCTCGCTGGTGGCGCTGCATGGTTCACCGGGCGCGGTGAACGGGTTGGTGTTCAACATCCTCGGCGCCAAGATCCGCGGCAAGAGCAAACTGCCGCGTGGCCTCAAGGCGATCTGTTTCTCGCCGCACCCCGACGACGACGTCATCTCGATGGGTGGCATTCTCCGCAAGTTCGTGGAGAACGGCAACGACATGACGGTGGCCTACATGACGAGCGGCAACATCGCCGTGTTCGATCACGATGTGCGCCGCTACATGGACTTCCTCGAGCGCATCGGCGACGAGGGCCTGCACGCGGCGGGGGAAGGAGTGCGTCCACTGGCGGAGACCGTGCACGGGTTCCTCTCGCGCAAGCAGCCGGGTGAAATGGACATCCCCGAAGTGCAGGACATCAAGCGCATCATCCGTGAATCCGAGGCGGTGAGCGGCATCGAAGTGATGGGGTTGAGCAAAGCCAACGCGCGCTTCCTCAACCTGCCCTTCTATCAGACGGGCAAGGTGCGCAAGGATCCGATCGGTCCGGCCGACGTGGCCATCGTGGCCGATCTGCTGCGCGAATTGCAGCCCGATCTCGTGTTCGTGGCCGGCGACCTGTCCGATCCGCACGGCACGCATCGCATGTGCAAGGAAGCCATCGACCGTGCGCTGGAGGAAGTGTACGAGGGCAGCGCGGCGGCATCGCGTCCGGAAGTGTGGCTGTACCGTGGCGCCTGGCAGGAGTGGCCGATCACCGAAGCCACGGTGCTGGTCCCGCTGTCGCAGGAAGAGCTGACGCTCAAGATCCAGGCCATCTTCAAGCATCAGTCGCAGAAGGATTCGGCGCCCTTCCCCGGTCAGGATGAACGTGAGTTCTGGCAGCGCGTGGAGCAGCGCAACAAAGGCACGGCCACCATTCTCGACGAACTCGGACTCGCGGAATACTTCGCGATGGAGGCGTATGTCATCGTGTGATCGCATTCGTACCGGCATTCGTGATCGTGATCGGAATTGCCGTCGTGGCCGCACCGCCGTGACGCGGGTGCGCGGAGCATGACGGGGCGCTTCGATCTTCTCGATCTGTTCGTGCTGCTGGTGTATCTGAGCGGCACGACCGCACTGGGTCTCTGGATCGGCCGAGAACAGCGTTCGGCAACGGACTACTTCGTGGCGGAACGCGCGATCCCGTGGTGGGCCGTGCTGTTCTCGATCGTGGCCAGCGAAACATCGGCGCTGACGTTCATCAGCATTCCCGGACTGGCCTACATCGGCAATCTCGGATTTCTCGAGGTGGTGGCCGGTTACATCCTCGGCCGCATCGTGGTGGCCCGCACGCTGCTGCCGCGATACTTCGAAGGCAACCTGGTGACGGCCTACGCGTTGCTGGAAACGCGGTTCGGACTCGGCGCCCGCCGTTTCACCAGCATCGTCTTCATGGTCACGCGGGCGATGGCCGATGCGGTGCGCGTGTTCGCGACGGCGATTCCGGTGGCGCTGATCATCGGGCCGGCTCTGCCCAAGCAGTATGCGATGCCCACGGCCATTCTCGTGCTGGGACTGCTCACGGTGATCTACACGTATCGCGGCGGCATGAAGGCGGTGGTGTGGACCGAGCTGCTGCAAGCGAGCATCTACCTGCTGGGCGGTCTGTCGGCCATCGTGCTGATCGGCCAGGCGGTGGACGGCGGCTGGAGCACCATCGTCGCGCGGGCGGGCGACGCGGGCAAGCTGCAGGTGATCGACTGGTACACGGGTTTCGATCGTCCACACACGATGTTCGCGGGTCTCATCGGTGGCGGCTTCCTGGCGATGGCGTCCCACGGCGCCGACCAGCTCATCGTGCAGCGTCTCCTGTCGAGCCGTTCACTGCGCGACGCACAGGTGGCGATCATCGGCAGCGGGTTCGCGGTGTTCGCGCAGATGGCGTTGTTCCTGTTCGTGGGGCTCGGACTCTGGGTGTTGTACGACGGACGTCCGTTTGCATCGGCCGATGCGATCTTCCCCACGTACATCATCGAGCAGATGCCCCACGGTCTGATCGGGTTGATCGTGGCGGCCATCGTGGCGGCGACGATGAGCACCCATTCGGGAGCGATCAACGCCCTCGCGGCCTCGTCCACCCACGACATCTATCTGCCGCTGACGGGACGCGCGCCGGACGATCCGCGCACGCTCAAGGTGGGCAAGATGTTCGCGCTGGGCTGGGGGCTGGTGCTCACCTTCGGCGCCCTGCTGTTCAAGGAACAGGGCACGCCGGTGGTGGTGATCGCGCTGTCCATCGCGTCATTCACGCAGGGCGGTCTGCTCGGGGGGTTCTTCCTCGGTCTGTTCTGGGCACGCGCCAACCAGCGTGATGCGATCTTCGGCATGAGCGTGGGTATCTTTGCCATGGCGTTCATCGTGTTCGCGAAACAGCTCATCGCGGCGTTCCCGGGCTTGGAGCCGACGCTCGGTGGCGTGGCGTCGATCGCGTGGCCGTGGTACGTGCTGATCGGCACGTCGCTCACGTTCCTTGCCGGGATGCTTTTGTCCTTCACCCATGCGGCGCCGACGACAGGCGACCGTGCTTCACAGGGGATTCGTTCATGAGTGCTGGTCCACTGGACCCGACCCCGCTGGTGGTGGGTGTCGATGGCGGTGGCAGTCATACGCGCGCGCTGCTGTGTGATGCCACGGGCGCCGTGCTCGCGCGCGTGGAGGGGCCAGCAAGCGCCCTGCAGACGGTGCAGGAGTCGGTGGCCGCGGACATCATCAAGTCGCTGATCGCCGAGGCACTGGCGAAGGCGGAGCGGCCCGACACCCGCCCGGCGGTGTGTGTGGTGGGGGTGGCGGGTGCGGGCCAGGAACGTGCGGCCCAGGCGCTCTGGGCCGCGTTGGCGCAACGCCGCGTGGCCGACGATGTGTCGGTGCAGGCCGATGCCACGATCGCGATGGACGATGCGTTCGGCGACTCGGCCGGTGTGCTCCTCATCGCGGGCACGGGCTCGGTGGCGTTCTCGCGCGCCCCCGATGGCCGCCTGGAGCGCTGCGGCGGCTGGGGTCCCTACGTGGGCGACGAGGGCAGCGCGGCGTGGCTGGGGAAGCGCGCCCTGGGCGTGGTGTCGGCCTCGCAGGACGGCCGCGAGCCGGACACGGCGCTCACCGGCGCCGTACTGACGGCGCTCGAGCTCGAGGCGCTCGATGATCTGATCCCCTGGGCCGCATCGGCCACACCGGGCACGTTCGCCAAGCTGGCGCCCGTGGTCGCACAGGTGGCCGCGGCCGGCGATCTGCGGGCCAATGCGCTGATCAGTTTCTGTGTGGAAGAGCTGGCCCTGCACGTCCGCACGCTCGCCCGCCGGTGTTTCCAGGACGAACGCGCGGCCATCCCGGTGGCCTTCGCCGGCGGACTGCTTTCCCGCGGCTCCCTCGTGCGCAAGCGTCTGGAGCAGCGCCTCAAGAGCGCCGTTCCGGGCGCGATGATCCGCGCCGAGGACGTGGACGCGGCGCGAGGCGCGGTCAGACGGGCAAGGAGGCTGTTGGGGGTGGAGGCTTAGGTACTGCGGTGTGACAGCGGGAGCTGGAACGACGGGAGCTGGAGAAACGGGAGCTGGAGAAACGGGAGCTGGACCAACGGGGAACCACACGGTACCCGTCTCACCGTGGTTCCAGCTCCCGTGGTTCCAGCTCCCGTGGTTCCAGCTCCCGTGGTTCCAGCTCCCGTGGTTCCAGCTCCCGTGGTTCCAGCTCCCGTGGTTCCAGCTCCCGTGGTTCCAGCTCCCGTGGTTCCAGCTCC
>NZ_JBBCJO010000015.1 GCF_037190085.1 Gemmatimonas aurantiaca | reverse complement strand
GCGCCGGGCAATTGCCCGGCGCTTCTCGCATTTCCGGGTCATATTACCGGTCTCCGTCGGACAGGCCCACGATCCGGTCCGATTGTCTCCGCCTTCCAGCCAAATCGTTCGTGCCTCACAAGGATTTCCCCGATCATCACGACGCCGAGCTCGTGCTCAAGCTCTATGAACTGCGTCGTGAACCCGTCATGCGCGAATCCCGCGCGCAGATCATCACCCGGTTTCTCCCCACCAGCTTCGACGACGTGCTCGCCATCACGAAGTCGGATCACCCGCTGAACGCGGCCTTCCGTCAGTGCTCCACCTACTGGGAGATGACGTACGCGATGGCGAAACACGGGGTCATCCACGCCGACTTCATGCTCGAAAGCAACGGGGAAGGATTGCTGCTCTATTCCCGTATCGAGCCCTGGCTCGAGGAGTACCGCGCCCAGGTGAATGCCAACGGATTCCGCAACGCGGAGTGGGTGGCCACCAATAGCGAGATGGGCCGGGCGATCGCCGAACGCTTCCGCAAGCGCATGCAGGCACATCTGGCGGCCACGGCGTCCAAAGCCGATGGGTGAGACGCAGCCAACCGGCAGGACGGCGCGGATGTTCGCGCTCACTGCTGCGTTGGCATCGACGATCGTGGCCGGCGTGGCCAGAGCGCAGGGCGGTGCTCCTGCGCAGGTGCCCGCCGGCGTACGGGCATTGCCTCCCACGCCGAACTGCCCCGACTGTGCCGAATGGAACGCGCCCCATGCGCCGTTTCGCATCTTCGGCAACAGCTACTACGTGGGCACCAACGGACTGGCCGCCATCCTGGTGACCTCGACCGATGGCCACGTGCTCATCGACGGCGCGCTCCCGGAGTCCGCACCGCAGATCATCGCGAACATCGCGGCCATGGGATTTCGCGTGAGCGACATCCGGATCATCGTGAACTCGCACGCGCACTTCGATCATGCGGGCAGTATCGCCGAGTTGCAGCGTCTCTCGGGGGCGACCGTGGCGGCCAGCGCGCCGAGCGCGCGATGGTTGCAGGCCGGACAATCGGGTCCAGACGATCCGCAATACGGCATGAATCCGGGTTTCACACCGGTCCCGCGCGTGCGTGTGTTGCGTGACGGCGAAGTGGTGAAATTGGGTTCGCTGGCCCTGACCGCGCACTTCACGGGCGGGCATACACCGGGTGGCACGAGCTGGAGCTGGCAGTCGTGCGAGGCGGCACGCTGCCTCGATCTCGTCTATGCCGACAGTCAGACGCCGATCTCGGCCGATGATTTTTTCTACACCCGCAGTTCACGGTATCGTACGGGTGTCGCGGATTTCCGACGGGGGCAGGCACTGCTCGAACGCCTCTCCTGCGACATTCTGATCACGCCACATCCCTCGGCTTCATCGCTGTGGGAGCGTCTGGCGGGCACGGGCAGGGGTGAAGCGAGCGCGGAGCGGGCCCAGAGCCCCGCATCGTTGGTCGACCGCGAAGCGTGCCGGCGGTATGCCGCGCGGGGGCGAGCCTCGCTCGAGCAACGGATCGCCAGGGAGGCCCGCCCCCGCGCCACGACGCCATCGCGGTGACGCGGGATCACCACGCGCGGATACCCCGGCCCTTCGCAGGCTGGTGGGTGTCATGCTATGGTACGGTGTCAGGCTCTCTTTCATCTCACGAGGAATCGCATGCGCATTGGCCAGACGGCTCCGGATTTCCAGGCAGACACCACACAGGGCCCCATCAACTTCCACGAGTGGCTCGGTGATTCGTGGGGCATCATCTTTTCGCATCCGAAGGACTTCACGCCCATCTGCACGACCGAACTGGGCTACGTGGCGCGTCTCGCGCCGGAGTTCGCGAAGCGCAACGTGAAAGTGATCGGCCTGTCGGTGGACCCCACCGACCGTCACCACGAATGGGCGAAGGACATCGAGGAGACGCAGGGATATTTCCCCGAGTTCCCGATGATCGGTGACACCACGCTGTCGGTGTCCAAGCTCTACGACATGCTTCCCGAAGAAGCGGGTGAGAGCTGCGAAGGACGCACGGCCGCGGACAATCAGACGGTGCGCACCGTCTATGTCATCGGGCCCGACAAGAAGATCAAGCTGATTCTCATCTATCCGATGACCACCGGCCGCAATTTCGACGAGATCCTGCGTGCGATCGACTCGCTGCAGCTCACCGTGAACCATCGGGTCGCCACGCCGGCCAACTGGCAGCAGGGCGACGATGTGATCATCTCCGGTTCCGTTTCGAACGACGAAGCCCGGACGATCTACCCCAACGGCTGGAAGGAACCGAAGCCGTACATGCGTATCGTGCCGCAGCCGGGCAACTGAACGGCGAGGGCAGGTGATGGACGCGGTGCTCGTCGCCCGGATTCAGCGGGTGGCGAGCACCGTACGCACGAGCTGCAGCAGATCGGCGGAAGCGAAGGGCTTGTCGATGCGGTGGATGTCCCGCAGGTGCGCGATGCGATCGGCGTCGATGGCCGCGCCGAATCCGGACGCCAGCACAATGGGCGTGGTATTGCCGTCCGCGCGAAGACGCTCCATGAGCTCGATCCCGGTCATCACGGGCATGGTCTGATCGGTGAGGATCAGATCGAACGTGGCGTCGCCGCTCAGCAGATCGAGTGCTTCCGCCCCGTTGGTGGCCACCGTGACGGCAAAATCGTTTTTCGCCAGCAGACGCTCGATGGCGCCGGCAACGGCGGCTTCGTCATCCACGAGCAGAATGTGATGCCGGCGCCCCAAGGCGCCCTCTGTGCGCACGGGCACGGCGCTGGGTAGCGGATGGGCCGTGCGCGAGGCGGGCAGGTGCACGTCGATGGTCGTACCCCGACCGACGTCCGACGTGACGTTGACCATCCCGCCGTGCGACGTGACGATGCCGTGGAGCACACTGAGACCCAGACCCGTGCCATGTCCCACCGGTTTGGTGGTGAAGAACGGTTCGAAGATGCGTCCACGTACGTCAGGCGTCATGCCGACACCCGTGTCCTGCACACTCAGCACCACCCACTCGACGCTGCCCGCCGCGGCCGATTCGGTCAACCACCGGAGACCGATGGTGAGCGTCCCGCCCTTGGTGGCCCGCATGGCGTACTCGGCATTCGAGCAGAGGTTGAGCACGAGCTGCTGCAACTGCGTGGCATCACCCAGCACCGTGGCTTCCGGTGCCTGATTGCGGATGACGAGCTGGATGGTCGAGGGAATGGTGGAGCGGAGCAGCGAATGCGTCTCCGTCAACAACGCCGAGAGCGGCACGGCCTCCTGTCGCAGTTCCGTACGCCGGCTGAACGTCAGGATCTGGCGCACCACTTCGCGCGCGCGGCGACTGGCCACGAGCAGTTGCTGCAACGCTTCGCCGGCGGGTGAGGCCGATGGAATGTCGTCGACGGCGAGTTCGGCGTTGGTGTGGATGACGGTGAGCAGATTGTTGAAGTCGTGCGCCACGCCACCCGCCAGTGTGCCCATCGACTCGAGACGCTGGGCGTCGCGAAGCTGGGATTCGAGTTCCCGGCGTTCCTCCTCGAGGCGTTTGCGCTCGCGCAGATCGCGCAACTCGAAGTGATCGAGCACCGCATCTTCGAGGGGAATGCGGGTGTGCCGCACTTCCACCGGAATGCGTTCCTGACGGTCGTCGATGACGTCCACCTCCTGTTGTGGCAATGTCCCCGCGGTCCCGTTGGCACCATGCGCGCCCAGGTCACTCCCGTTCGTGGCCGGACCGGGTGATGGCATGGCGGGGATCAGCGAGGCCAGCGGCCGGCCGACGAGCGGCTGCGTGTCGACCTGCCACAGCATCGTCGCCGCCCGATTGGCTTTCAGGACCACGCCGTCCGCCACCAGCAATTGCGGATTGGCGCCATCCTCGAAGAGACGGCGGAAGCGTTGTTCACTGGTGGCGAGACGCCGTTCGTTCTCTTCGGCTTCGCGCGCCCGCAGCAGGGCACTGCGATTGCGGCGGCGATCGACGGTGATGCCCACGCCCAGCAGCAGCACGCCATACGCGATCAACGCCGCCGGAGAGCGCCAGGGTGGGGGCAGCACCACGAATTGGGTTTCGTGACTGATGGCTTCGAACCCGCGATAGTCCACGGCGCGGACGCGGATGGTATGCCGGCCGGGCGCCAGGGTGGGCAATGTCGCGCTGCCCCGGTCGGTCCATGCCGGCGTGGTGATCGGCGTGTCGTCGAGTTCGAACCGATACAACGTTTCTTCTTCCCGATGAAACGTCATGGCATACGCGGTGATTTCCACGCGGGCGTCCGCGTGTGCGACCCGTGAGCCTTGTGCGATGGGTATGCCGGCTCCGTTGCGGATCTCCACCAGCGACAGTGTCGGCCGTGCATGCTGGCGGGGGCGCCCGTCCATGTTCACGTACGCGATGCCGAGCGGCGTGCCGAGCCACAGTCGTCCCCGGGAATCCAGCGGGCCGATGGCGCCGATGTGGGGGTGGGGCAATCCATCCTGATCGGTATACGAGTCCACGACCGTCACGGAATCCCCGAAGGCCGCACCGAAGGCGGTCAGCGTCAGACCTCGCGATGAACCGATCGCCAGTCGTGAGTCGGGAAGCAACGCCAGGTCGGTGACGTCATCGCTCAACAACCCCGCGAGTACGTTCGTGTCGAAGATGCGCCATTCGGCCGGTCCGCCACAGGTACGCAGTATCGATATGCCATCGGTGCCGCCAACGACCAGGACACATTCTCCCGACGCGAGACGCACGGACGTGATGGCAATGGGACCGCCGACGGGCGCGGCTCCACCCGGGAGTTCCTGCCAGCGGTTGCCATCGTACCACTGCAGGGTGCCGTTGGCGAGGGCGACCACGAGATGAGGTGTCCCCTCGGTCGAATCCACGGTGGCGGCCCGGGCATTGGACGGGAAGCCGCTCCAGGGAGTGAAACGCGATGGGGCGGATTCGAACCACGCTCCCCGTGAGCCGATCACCACGAGGGCGCGCGCGCCTCCAGGCACGGGTGCCTCGATGATCTGGCGTACCGCATCGCTGTCGCCGATGTCGAGGCGCAGCATCCAGGCATCGTGCACACGTTCGAACACGCGCCAGTCGAACGCCGCGAACAGACGCGTCGGACGCGAACGGGTGTCGAGAAAGATGCGGGCGCTCTGATCGCCCGGACCACGCGCGATGTCCGCGGCCGGGAGACTGTGAAAATCGGGAAGACGCAGGGCGCCGAGGTTCATGGCCCAGAACCAGAGCGTATCGCCGTCCCGTTGCGGGGTCACGGCGACGATCGGATACCCGAGAAACCGGGCGGGCATCGGGACCTGCCCCGCCACGCCCACGGTCAGACGCAACAACGCCCCGCTGCGAAACCCGATGTAGATGGATGGATATCCCAGGCCGTGATCGACCGCTTCGAGCATCTGCACACGTGAACCGAGTGCGCGCGGACTCAGCTCGAGTGTCTGCCAGGATCGCCCATCGCGTGAACGGTAGACGTGTCCACTGGTGGCTCCGATCCAGGTCTCGATGGTGTCCCTGATGCGCACACGCAGAACGCGAGCCGTCGAGATCTGCGGGCCGATGTGATGCCAGCGTTCGCCGACGAGGAGGAACGCGCCGCTTTCGGTGGCGACCACGGCGGATGCCGAATCTCCGGCGGGGGACAGGGCGATATGCTCCACGCGGAGATCGGTCAGTCCCTGCGCGGCATTCCAGACGGTCCATTGTCCGTTGATATGACGCAGGATGCCCTCGTCCTCGGTGGCGATCCAGAGTTCATCTTGCCCCTCGATCGTCCGCGTGGCCACCATGGCCCCCCGACCGGCACGCTGACCGGGCAGCACCATACGCTGAAGTCGTCGATCGTCGCCGATGACAAAAACGCCATTGCGGCTCCCAATGACCACGCGCGGAGGGCCATCCGCGCGCGACTCGAGTGCGGCGGAGTAGATGGGGGCGGCCTCCGCGGGGATGTCGTGGTCTTCCGCCCATTGGCCATCGCGTTCCACGCTGATACCGCGGGTGCGCAGGTAGTACCGCTCGTGCGGCGAGGCGTCGAGCACGAAACGGATGAGTCCATCGGTGGCCGACGGAGGCAGCGGCAGGGGCGCCCAGGAGCGACCCGTGAAATGCCGGGCCCGATCGGCGGTTCCGATGAGCACACTGCCGTCCCGGGCACGCGTCAGCGAATAGATGGGCGTGTCGGGCAAACCGTCCCGCCGGCCGAACGCCGTATAGGCGACGTCGTTGAGATCGGGCGAGGAGGACACCGAGGACTGGCGTGGGCCGATGGTCGACATGGCCCGCTGCGCCGGCGATGGAGCCGGCGTCAGCGCCAGAGCGCCGAGGATTGCCAGGACCAGAACCGGAGGCGCTCCACGCTCTGACTTCGGCGGGACGCCGTGGGGGAGGTTCAGAGCGGGCCCGGAGGGGTCGAGGGGGCGCATGCCACAAGATAGTGTTTCAAATCACACCCCGGGGGCGACTTCCGCCCCCAGCAAAGAGGTGTTGGAGCCGGGAAATACCGCGTCCTCTCGTATTAATTCCGATAGATCGCGTCGAGAATTTGGGTTATTCATACAGGCTATGGAGTCACGGACGCCCACTCATGATTCTGGCCATGGTTCCGGGACCCGTCTCATCGGGCACCAGCCAGGCGCCCGACAGAGACCGGGTCCGGTCGGCGTCGAAGGCCACGGCCGCGGCATGCCCGGGGGGCTCCCGGTCCAGCGGATGGATGCCCGTCTGCACGTCGGTTACCTGCCAGCGGTGCTGGTCGGTGGTGAGGTCGAGCCGGCCGGGTGCTGCGCCGGTCTCGCCGAGTCCCTGTCCAGTGGCTTTGCGAAGCGCTTCGTGGCGGGCCCAGCGTTGCACGACGTACCGGCCCAGCGGAGCAGGAGGGTCGTCCATGAGCGCCGCCCATTCATGGGTCGTGTGCAGCATGGCTCCCAGAGCCTGCCAGGTATCGTCGTCCGTTTTCCGCTCGATCGATTCGATGTCGACGCCCAGCGGCGCGTCGCCGACACCGATCAACACCAGATCGCCGGAATGCGAGAGGTTGAAGTGCAGAGGCGTCGTGGCATCACCCGCCGGGGCGGTCAGCCAGGGTTTGCCGTGGGCGCCGCTGGCAAACCTCAGCGCGTGCGGCGGGGTGTGCAGATGCCGGGCCAGTATTTCGCGCAGCAGCCAGTGGGCGATGATGTAGCGCTCACGATCGACGGTCTGCCGGAAACGCTCCGCCCGGGCGCGCTCCGCGGCGGAGAGCACCGGCAGCAGACGGTCGACATCATGATCGATCGTGGCCAGCCACTGACGGCAGGAGACGAGATAGAGCTCCACCGCTCCCGGAACCTGCGCGCGGTCGATGGCTGCGAGGGTGAGCGGTGTGTCGCGCAGAGGCAATGTGGTCATCGTCGGGGGCATTCTGGCGGCGCATCGGACATGCCTCACGATACGCGATGGAGGGGCGCATGACGAGCGTCTCCCCACGGCGCGTGACGTCGACCGAAGAGCCGGCCCAGGGTTCTGCGGTCGGTGCCGCGGTATCGGGCGAAGCGGTCCTGGCGGGCTATCGTCGGCAGGTACGCCGCCGCGTGGCGGTGTTGGTGCTGCTCGCCGTCGTCATCGTGCTGGCGCTGGTGGCGGATCTGCTGACCGGTCCGTCCGACCTGGAAGCCGGCGAGGTGGTGCGCAGTCTGTTGCGTGGCTCGGCGATGGACGAGACCGTGTGGATGATCATCACCGAAGTGCGTCTGCCCGGCGCGGTGATGGCATTGCTGGTCGGGGCCGGATTGTCATTGGCCGGCGCGGAAATGCAGACCACGTTGCGCAATCCCCTGGCGAGTCCATTCACACTCGGTCTTTCCTCGGCGGCCATTCTTGGCGCCGCGCTGGCCATCGTGTTGGGGGTACGCATTCCCGGCGTGCCGGATCACTGGGTGATCTCCAGCAATGCGTTCGTGTTTGCGTTCGGCTCGGTGCTGATCCTGCAGGCGGCGGTCCGGCGGCGCGGTTCGAGCACGGAGTTGCTGGTGCTGCTGGGGACGGCGCTGTTTTTCACGTTCAATGCGCTGGTGGCCATCCTGCAGTTCGTGGCCGGTGAGCAGGCGTTGCAGCAGCTCGTGTTCTGGACGATGGGCAGTCTCGGTCGGGCGAGTTGGCCACGCGTGCAATTGGTGGCGATCGTGGTGGCGTGTGTCATGCCGTTCACGTTCCGCGCGTCGTGGCGTCTGAATGCCCTGCGGCTGGGTGAGGAGCGGGCGCACAGCTTCGGCGTGAATGTGGCGCAACTGCGTCGTGTGTCGCTGTTTCGGGTGAGTCTGCTGACCGCCACGGCGGTGGCCTTCGTGGGAACCATTCCGTTCGTGGGGCTGGCCGGCCCGCATATCGCGCGCATGCTGGTGAGCGAGGACCATCGCTTCTTCCTGCCCGCCAGCGCTCTCAGTGGCGCGCTGGTGGTGTCGGTGGCATCGGTGGTGAGCAAACTCATCGTGCCCGGCGCGATTCTGCCGATCGGTCTGGTGACGGCGCTCATCGGGGTGCCCTTCTACATCATGCTGATTTTCGGCACGAAGGGCGCGGGACGGTCATGAAGGCGACCCAGGCGGCGGGTTCCCTGGAGATCCGCGATCTGTCGGCCGGCTATCGGCATCGCCCGGTGCTGCACGACGTCACGTTGCCGATACTGCCCGCGGGGCAGCATCTCGCGCTGGTGGGCCCCAACGGAGCCGGCAAATCGACCCTGCTGCGGGTACTCGCCGGACTGGTCGAAGGGCGCGGTCATGTGACATTCGAAGGGCTGGATCTGCTGCGTGTTTCGCCGATGATACGCGCGCAATGCGTGGCCTTCATGCCGCAGACCCTGCCGCACGATGTCACGCTCACCGTGCTGGATGGTCTGCTGGGGGCGCTGAAGGCGTCACCACTCGCTTCGCCGGTGAACACGATGGAGGAAGCGCAGCGGCGCGCCATCGAGGTGCTCGAACGCATCGGCATCGCACACCTGGCGCTGCAGCCATTGCATCATCTCTCCGGCGGCGAGCGCCAGCTGGCCGCGCTCGCACAGGCGATCGTGCGCGAACCGTCCATGCTGCTGCTGGACGAACCCACGAGTGCGCTGGATCTCCGGCATCAGGTGACGGTGATGTCGATCGCGCGCGCGTTGGCTCGCGAAGGCCGGCTCGTGATTTCCGTACTGCACGATCTCACGCTGGCGGCGCGCTGGGCCGATCAGCTCGTCGTGCTGCATGAAGGACGCATCCAGGCCATCGGCGCACCGGCCGACGCGCTCACCTCGCAGTTGCTCTCCCGCATCTACGACGTGGACGCCCGGGTCGAACCGTGTTCGTTCGGCTATCCGCAGGTGATCGTGGATGGCACACGTGGCTGACCCGCTGTGTCAGGGGCCGGTGATGCTGCCGCGCAGCGAACGCTGGGAGATGCGGAGCGGGCACGGCGCGACCTATCGGGTGTACGTGGCCTGGCCTGCGGATGCGCCGCCGGCAGCGGGTTTTCCCCTGATCTGCCAGCTCGATGGCGATGCGACATTTGCCACGACAGTCGAATCGATCCGCACACGCGCCCATCGCACCGATGCCACGGCGGTGGTCCCGTCGATCGTGGTGGGGGTGGGAAGTGATGCCCGCAGCGAGGACTTTGCAGACGAGGCGGGCCGCACACGTTTCCTCCGGTTTCTCACCGATGAATTGCTGCCGGCGATCGCCAAACGTTTTGCGGTCGATCCCGAACGGCGCGCACTGATCGGTCATTCCCTGGGCGGCCTGTTCGTGCTGGAAACCCTGCTGGAGACGTCACTGATGCCGCGGGGACCGTTCTCGACCTACGTGGCGATCAGTCCGTCCATCTGGCGTGGCGGTGAAGCGCTGTGGCAGCGGGTGCGCAACTTCCGTCCCGCTGCCGGATCCCCGCCGCGATTGCTGATCACGGTGGGTGAATACGAGCAACGACTGGCGCCATGGCAGGAGGGACAGCCCAATGCCGCGGAGCTGCTGGCGCGTCGCGAAGCACGGCAGATGGTCGATCAGGCGGAGCGGTTCGCCGAGGCACTGATGGCCGTCGCACCGGAGATGACGGTGCACTATCGCCTGCTGGCCGGCGAGGATCACGCCTCGGCGGTATTGCGGTCGATGGGTGACGCGCTGCGACTGACGAGCGCGCCGATCGGGTCGGCGGCGGAGGGCTCATGGCCCAGGCCGTGACCGGGATGCTGCTCGACATCTCGCCGCTGCGCACGAGTCGCGATTTCCGCCTGCTGTTCACGGCGCGCACGATCTCGATCGTGGCCGTGGGGGTGATCAGCGTGGCCGTAGGCTGGCAGGTGTTCGACCTGACCGGTTCCTCGTGGCACGTGGGACTGGTGAATCTGTGTCTGGCCATTCCGATGACGATCGGGTTGATGGTGGGCGGCGTGCTGGCCGATCGTTTCGACCGTCGTCGCCTCATCGTCTCGTCGCGCAGCGTGTACATCGCGGTGGCGGCCATCTTTCTCGTCAACACTCTGCTGCCCAGGCCGCAGCTCTGGCTGATCTATCTGGCGTCGACGATTGCCGGGGCGATCAACGGCATCAGTGCTCCGGCGTTGATGGCGGCGATGCCGTCGCTGGTGCAGCGGGCGCAACTGGCGGCCGCGGGTGCATTGATCACCGTCTCGACCCAGGTGGGCGCGATGCTCGGGCCCTCGGTGGCGGGTGTCGTGATCGGGACCTGGGGACTCACGCTGTGTTATGCACTGGTTGGCATCGGCGCGGTGCTCACCCCGCTGCTGCTGGCGCGCATGCAGCCGTTGCCGGCGGGCCCGCGGGCTCCGCTTGGCCCCGTCGCCGCCCTGCGGGAATCGTGGCATTTCACACGCACGCACGCGGTGGTTGGCGCGTTGTTGCTGCTCGAAATTCCCGTGGCGCTGTTCGCCTCGCCGGGTTCGCTGTTCCCTGAACTGGCGACGACACGTTTTGCGAACAGTGGGCTGCTCTTCGGACACGGCGTGGTGGACGCGGCGGTGATCGCGGGTTGGCTGTACTCGGCGCCGGCCATCGGTGCGTTGGCGTCGTCCCTGTTGAGCGGCTGGACGAGCCGGACTGGAAAAGCGGGTGGCATGCTCATCCTGACGACGGCGTTGTGGGCGGTGGGCACCATCGGATTGGGCGTGGCGCCATCCACCACGGTGGCGGTGCTGGCGCTGGCCGTGGCCGGCGCCGGACGGGCCCTGTCGGAGATTCTGCGCCGGGCACTCCTGCAGATGCACACGCCGGACGGTCTGCAGGGACGCGTGGGCAGTCTCTGGTTGGTGCAGGCGGCGGTGCTGCCCTCGATGGGCATGGCGCTGGCGGGTGCCGCGGCGCGCTGGTGGCCCGCGCATCAGGTGGTCACCGTGGGCGGCCTGATCGCGTTCCTCGGCACCCTCGGTGTGGTGATCGCGTTCCCCTCAATCCGGCGTGAATACCAGTCGGCCTGACAAAAGAGCGTCCGGCATGTCCGGTATGTCCCTTGTCCCGAGAGGCCTCGAAGAAAGGGAGCATAAATACCAAGTTGTCCTATCCCCTTTATAGACTACCTTCCGCTGACTTCCCGTTTCCCTGAGGCGTTTCGTGATCCGTTCGCTGTGGCCGATCCTGCTGGTGATCACCGGAAGTGTGCTTTCCGCGGATACCGCTCCCGCATGGGTGCAGACTTCGGCATTGCACACCTCCCGCGCTCCGTTGTCATCCACGACGGAGACGTTGGTTCAGCCGATCCAGTTGACGGATATCTCGGGGCGCAAGATCACGTTGCCGCGTCCGGCCTCCCGTGTGCTGATCGACGACGGACGCTTCCTGATGGCGATGGCGCTCATCGATCCCGATCCGGTGCGCACGCTGGTGGCGTGGCCCCGGGACGTGAACCGGATCGGCGTGCGGACCCACGAGCAGTTCCGTGCGAAGTTCCCGCGGCTCGATTCGCTGACGCAGATCGCGAGTTCGGCGGCGACCTACTCGCAGGAGCAGGTGCTGCGGGTGCGTCCGGATGTGGCGGTGTTTTCGCTTGGCCAGGGTCCATCGGCTGATCAGATCGAACAGCTCCAGCGCGTGGGCATCGCGGTCGTCTTCATCGACTTCTTCGTGCATCCGCTGGAGAATACCGATCCGAGTCTGCTCATTCTGGGGCAGCTCACCGGACGGAGCGCCGCGGCGCAGGCGTACGTGAATTTCCGCAAGCAGCATCTGCAGGCGATCTCCGATCGTCTGAAGCGCGCGGGTACACGCACGGCACCCAAGGTATTCGTGGAAGTGCACGCCGGCATTTCCGAAGAGTGCTGCCATGCGCCGGGCAAGGGAAACGTCGGCGACTACATCACGTTCGTGGGCGGGCACAACATCGCGGCCGACGTGCTGCCCGGCACGACGGGCAAGCTAAACATCGAGTACGTGTTGTCGCAGAATGCGCCGGTGTACATCGAAACGGGCGGCCCGCACCTGGAGAAGGCCGGTGGTCTCGTACTGGGGCCCGGTTTCACGGTGGAGCAGGCCCGCGCTTCACTGCAGAAGATGACGGCGCGTCCGGGGATCTCGTCGCTCGCCGCCGTGAAGAGCGGGCGCACCTACGGCATCGCGCATCAGCTGCTCAATTCGCCGCTCGATATTCTGGCGGTGGAGTCGATGGCGCGCTGGATCGATCCGGTGCTCTTCAGGGACATCGACCCGGCAAAGACGCTCGCCGAGATCAACACGAAGTATCTGGCGGTCCCCATCGAAGGGCCGCAGTGGATCAGCCTGCGGTGACGCAGCCGCCGTTCCTGCTGTCGTCGGGCTCGGGCACATTCATGGCATCGGGTGTCGTGGATCGTGCGCGTTTCACCCGCGGTGACGGCCTGGCATCGGCGGTGTCTTCGTACTTTGCCGGCGGCAACGATCCGGACCGGGTGCTCGTGGGGGCGATTCCGTTCGATCGCCACCGTGGGCTGGAGCTGATACAGCCGGCTCTGGTCACGCGCGATTCCGACTGGAGTACCGCGTGGGCGCAGCACATGGATCGCCCCGCGCCCGATGCCACCGACGAAGGGCAGCACGATGTGCAGCACGATGTGCAGCACGATGCGCCGCACGAGGCGCAGCAGGAGGCGTTCGTGCCGGGACTCTGGCACATGGTGCCACAACCGACGCGGGCGTCGTACGAGGCCGCGGTGGCACGCGCCACGGCGCACATGGAAGACGCCGGTGAGCCGGGACTGCGCAAAGTGGTGCTGTCGCGCAGCCTGGTACTGAATTCCACGACGCCCATCGATCTCGAACGCCTGCTGGCACGTCTGCGCCTCGATGCCAGTGTGACCACGTTCGCGACACCGCTTCCGTCCGATGCCGATGGTCAGGCCCGCACGCTCGTGGGGGCGACGCCCGAGTTGCTGCTGGAGAAGTCGGGGGATCTGGTGGTCTCGCATCCCCTCGCCGGGTCCACGCCCCGTCGCCCGTCGCCCGCCGACGATCGTGCCGCGGCGGAGGCGTTGTTGCGGTCGGAGAAGGATCAGCGGGAGCATGCGGCCGTGGTGGAGGCCATCGCCGATGTCCTCACGCCGTATTGCATCGCCCTCGACATCCCCCGGTCACCGTCATTGGTGTCGACGGCCACCATGTGGCATCTGGGCACACGCATCACCGGCCGGCTGCGGTGTGATGGCACCTCCTCGCTCGAATTGCTGGACGTGGTGCATCCGACGCCGGCCGTTTGCGGGGTGCCGCAGGATCGTGCCCGGGCATTGATCGCCGAACTCGAAGCGTTCGACCGCGACTACTTCACCGGTGCGGTGGGATGGTGCGATGCGCGTGGCGACGGCCGATGGCTGGTGACCATTCGCTGCGCCGAGATTTCGGGAACGCGCGCCCGATTGTATGCGGGCGCGGGCATCGTCGTGGGTTCCGATCCGGTCAATGAAGGGGCCGAAACATCGGCCAAGCTGGAGACGATGCTGCGCGCGCTGAACGTTCAGGAAGTCGTGTCCCGCGCAGGCATGCTGGCCGGGAGTGCCTGACATGGACCCGACGATGCCACCAACGATGTCGTCCGGGATGTCGCCAGAGATGTCCTCGATGAGCGCCCCCGTTCCGGGCATTCCCGTGCAGGACTGGCCGGAGGCGTTCGCGGCGCGTTATCGCGCGGCCGGCTATTGGCAGGGTGAGACGATGGGCGACTGGCTGCGCGCGCGTGCCCGCACGTTTGCCGACCGCACGGCGGTGGTGGGCGGGGAGACCCGGTGGAGTTATGCCGCGCTCGATCGGGAGGCGGACCGTGTGGCTGCCGGATTTCTCGCGCGGGGTGTGCGACCGGGTGAGCGCGTGGTGCTGCAATTGCCCAACATCCCCGAATTCCTGGCGGTGATGCTGGGCCTCATCCGTGCGGGGATCGTGCCCGTGTTCGCGTTGCCGGCGCACCGGCAGACGGAGATCGACAACATCGTCGCGGTGTCGGGTGCGGTGGCATATGTGATTCCCGATGTGCACGAGCGGTTCGACTATCGCCCGCTCGGGCGACAGGTGCTCCGCACCCGGCCCACGATGCGACATGTGATCGTCGTGGGAGACACGGGCGTCGATGCCGATGGCGATGACATCCGTCTCGAGCCGTTGGCGGCGTTCCAGGGTGATCCGGTCGGTGGCACGCGCATCGCGCAGCCATCACCATCCTCGGTGGCCTTCCTGCAGCTGTCGGGGGGCAGCACCGGCCTGTCGAAACTCATTCCCCGCACGCACGACGACTATCTCTACAGTGTACGGGCGAGTGCGGAGATCTGCGGTCTCACACCGGAGTCGGTGTACCTCGTGGTGTTGCCGGTGGCGCACAATTTTCCCATGAGCTCTCCGGGGTTCCTCGGTGCGCTGCATGCGGGGGCTTCGGTGGTATTGAGTCCATCGGCCGCACCCGATGTGGCGTTTGCCCTCATCGAGCGAGAGCGGGTCACGTTTGCTGCGGCCGTACCACCGATTGCCCTGATGTGGCTGGAAGCAAAAGCCACGAGTCGCGCCGATCTTTCGAGTCTCGAGGTGTTGCAGGTGGGTGGCGCGAAGCTCACGCCGGCCGTTGCGGCGCGTGTGACACCCACGCTCGGCGTGACGCTGCAGCAGGTGTTCGGCATGGCCGAAGGGCTGGTGAACTACACGCGGCTGCACGACGATCCCGACACGATCTGCCAGACGCAGGGGCGTCCCATCAGCCCGGATGACGAGATCCGCATCGTGGATGATGACGATCGCACAGTGGAATCTGGCGGAATCGGACATCTGCAGACCCGCGGGCCGTACACCATTCGTGGGTACTACCAGAACGCCGCGGCCAACGCACGTTCCTTCACCGCGGACGGGTTCTATCGCACGGGTGATCTGGTGAGCCGCACGACCGACGGATATCTGGTGGTGCATGGACGGGCCACCGATCAGATCAATCGGGGCGGCGAGAAAGTGTCACCGGAAGAAGTGGAAGATCATCTGGTCGCGCACCCCGCCGTGCTCGATGCCGTGGTGGTGTCGGTGCCCGATGACTATCTGGGTGAGCGGGCCTGCGCGTTCGTGATTCCGCGGGCGGAGCGGGTGCCACCGCCGGTGCTCAAGGCCTGGATCCGGTCGCGCGGGCTGGCCGCGTACAAGATCCCCGACCAGATCGTGTTCGTCGAGGCGTTTCCGTCCACGGGCGTCGGCAAGACCAGCCGCAAGGATCTGCGCGGTGCGTTGCGGGAGCAGGCGCGCCGCGCCAGTGAAGACGCCGCGTCGCGATCGGATGACCGTGGCACGGCATCCGGACAACCAGCTTCACAACCAACTTCCTGAGCGCGTTCCGAGCGCGCCGTGCACGAGACGAGTACGAAGATGAGTGCCAAGCTTCCCCGGATCGCATCGTATGCGATGCCCACGGCCGACGAACTGCCGCCGGTCGTGGCGCCGTGGCGTGTGCACCACGATCGTGTGGCTCTGCTCATTCACGACATGCAGCAGTATTTCGTGGATGCGTTCGCGGCCGGCGAAGCGCCGATCGACACGGTCGTTCCGAACATCGAACGTCTCCGTGCCGCGTGCGATGCACTGGACATCCCGGTGTTCTACACGGCGCAGCACGCCGCTCAGGATCAGCGCGACCGTGGGTTGCAGCGGGAGTTCTGGGGCCCGGGCATGGCCACGGCGGCACAGGCCGCGATTATTGCACCGCTCGCACCCACCGCACGCCATCATGTGCTGGCCAAGTGGCGCTACAGCGCGTTTCAGCGTTCACCGCTCGAGGAGATGATGCGCGCGCGTGGCCGCTCGCAGCTCATCGTGTGCGGCGTGTACGGTCACATCGGCTGTCTGTTGTCCACGGCTGAGGCGTTCATGCGCGATATCGAACCGTTTCTGGTATCGGATGCCATCGGCGACTTCTCGCGCGCGCATCACGAACAGGCGCTCACCTATGCGGCCTCCCGGTGTGCGGTCGTCCAGACCACCGATCAGCTCATCCGTGAACTCGGCGCGCCCGTGCAGGTGATCACATGAGTGCCCTCATATTCGAGCAGATGCGACAGGATGTCGCGACCATCCTGAAGGAAGACGTTTCGCAGATCAGCGACGAGGACAATCTCGTGGACTGGGGACTCGATTCCATCCGGCTGATGGCGTTGACGCTGCAGTGGCAGCGTGCCGGTGTGGCGATCGAATTCTCGCAGCTCGCCGAGCGTCCGCAACTGGCGACCTGGTGGGGACTCGTCGTGGCCGCAGGTGGTGGGGGCGATACCGGACATGCCGGTCATTGACCCGGTGCGCGAGGTCGCGGGTACTGTCCTGACCGACACGTCGGTCGGGGCAACGGCCGGCGTGCCTCTGACCGAAGCCCAGGAGGGCATCTGGTATGCTTCTCAGGCAGACCCGATACACCCCGGCTACAACACCGGGCACTATGTCGAGCTGCGTGGAGCACTCGATGTGCCGCGTCTGGCGCGTGCCATCGAAACGGTCTTGCAGGAAGCGCGGGGACTCCGGGTGCAGGTGGTGGATGCGCCCGATGGACCGCGCCAGGTGCCCACGGTTCATGCGCTGACTCTCGAGATCGTCGATCTCAAGACGCACGCGGACCCGCTGGGTGAAGCCGTGCGCCGCATGCGTCTCGACATGGATCGTCCGCGGGCGCTCGATCGGGATGCGCTCGTCGTCGAACGCCTGTATGTGCTGGGTGATGCGCACTGGGCCTGGTATCAGGGCATTCATCACATCCTGATCGACGGGTATGGCACATTGCTGCTGATGCGGCGCATGTGCGACGTGTACGCCGCAAACGGACCGTGTGGCGTGCCGTTGGGTGATCCCGCGGCCGTGCAGACAGAAGACGCGCACTATCGTACTTCGTCATTGCGTGAGCGCGATCGGCGTTACTGGCACGAACAGTTCACACGCGCGCCGGAGCTCGTCACGCTCTCGCCGTCGCATGCACCACCGGCTCGGGCGGCCTACATGGCGTCCGCTCCGCTGCCGGCGGGACTGGTCGCGTCGGTGGAAGAGATGGCCCGCGACATCGATGTGCCATGGCCCGATGTGCTCGTCACGCTCATCGCCGCCTATCTCGCCAGGCATACCGATGGTGACGAGATGGTCATTGGTGCTCCGTACATGGGTCGCCTCGGCACCGCCGCGGCGCGGGTGCCGGCCATGGTCATGAACGTGCTGCCGATACGCGTGACGATCGACGAGCATGGGCCAGTGCGCGATCTCGTGACCGCGGTGTCCGCGCAGTTGCGTCAGGCCCGCCGGCACGGGCGCTATCGCAGCGAACAGTTGCGTCGCGATCTGCATCTGGTGGGCGGTGACCGGCATGTGCACGGACCCATCGTGAATGTGCTGCCCTTCGAGGAAGCGGTGACGTTTCCCGGCGTGGAGAGCCGACACGTGGTGTTGGGCACCGGGCCGGTGGACGATCTGTCGATCGCCGTACGCGGCGGTGCGGAGCAGCGTGAGCAGGACGGACACGATCGCCGGGACGCTCGCCTCGAATTCGAAGCCAATCCCCTGCGGTATACACCAGCGGAGATCGACGCTCATCTGGTGCGACTCTCCACGTTTCTCACGAAGGCCGTCCAGGCACACTCGCTGGAGTCGGTGCCTACCGTGACGGAGGCGGAGCAGCATCAGTGGGTGGAGGCGGTCAATGCCACGTCACATGCCGTGCCCGACGGGACATTGCTCGATCTCATCGAAGCCATGATGCGGCGCACGCCCGATGCCCCGGCGGTGCGGGCCGAGGGGCGCCCCCTTTCGTATGCGGAGCTGGATGCGCAGTCGATGGGTGTGGCGACGTCCCTGGCGGCCGCGGGTGTGCGGCGTGGCGATGTCGTGGCGGTAGCCGTTCCGCGTTCCTGCGATCTGGCGGTGGCGCTGCTCGGTGTGATGCGGGCGGGGGCAGCCTACATGCCCATCGAGGCCGATCAGCCGGCCGAACGGATTGCCGTGATGATCGCCGAAGCGCGGCCGCGACTGGGGATCGTGAGTGCGGCGTTCGGCATGCCACTGCCGGTGGCACTGCCGATGTACATGATCGAGCAGGGTATGCTGTCCGGTCCCGGCACCTCGGCAACCGGCGCATCCGCTTCGTCGGCCGCCGTCGAGCCGGAGCGCCCCACACCCGATACCGCGGCCTACGTGATCTTCACATCGGGGTCGACGGGCATTCCAAAGGGCGTGGTGGTGGAGCACGCGGCCATCGTGAATCGTCTCGTGTGGATGCGCGAACACTATGGCATCGGCGCACGGGACCGGATTCTCCAGAAGACGCCCGTGACGTTCGATGTGTCGGTGTGGGAGCTGTTCCTGCCGTTCGTCGCCGGCGCCCTGCTGGTCATGGCGTCTCCGTCCGCGCACCGTGATCCCGCATGGCTGTCCCGGATCATCGACGAGGATGCGATCACGGTGATGCACTTCGTGCCCTCCATGCTCGCGGCGTTCCTGGCCGAACACGCCGAGGGCGCAGGACGCGTTGCGTCGTCTCTGCGCCAGGTGTTCTGCAGCGGCGAGGCGCTCCCGTCGGAACTGCGGGATCGCTTTCACGTGTGTTACGACGCCGAACTGCACAATCTCTACGGACCGACGGAGGCCGCCGTCGACGTGACCTGGTGGTCGGCGAGCCGCGATGATCGCACCGATCCGGTGCCCATCGGCTTCCCCGTGTGGAACACCGCGATGTACGTGCTCGACCGCCGATTGCGTGCGCTGCCGCCGGGTGTGGCCGGTGATCTCTACATCGCCGGCGTGCAGCTCGCGCGCGGGTATCTCAACCGCCCCGAGTTCACCGCCGAGCGTTTCATCGCCAATCCATTCGTGCCGGGCACCCGGATGTATCTCACCGGTGATCGTGCCGCCTGGCGGACGGATGGAGCGCTCACCTACCTCGGTCGTTCGGATCAGCAGGTGAAGATCCGTGGGGTGCGCATCGAGCCGGGGGAGATCGAATCGGCGATCCTGGCCGCGGGCGCGTACGCCCAGGCGCACGTGGTGGCGCGGACCATGCCGGACGGGGAGATACGTCTGGTGGCCTATATCGTTCCGGCATCGAGTGCGGTGCAGACCGCGGAGGCAAAAGCCGCCGAAGGCGTCCGCCTCCGCGCCGAATTGCAGCGACGGTTGCCCGAGACGATGGTGCCGGCGCATGTGATGCTGCTCGATGCCGTTCCGCTGACTTCCAGCGGCAAGCTCGATCGCAAAGCCCTGCCGATGCCGGAGCAGAGTGCCGGATCCGGGCGCGCGGCAGTAACGGACAGCGAGCGGCGTGTGGCCGCGTTGTTCGCGGATCTGTTGCAGATCGACGCAGTCACCCTGCGCGCCGATGACGATTTTTTTCTGCTCGGTGGACACTCGCTCCTGGCGGCGCGCTGCATGTTGCGCGTGCGTGGTGAATGGGGCGTGAAAGCCGGCATCGGCGCGCTTTTTGCCAATCCCACGATCGCGCGCTTCGCGAGCTATCTGGACGGTTACATGGAGCAAGCCACGACGGCACGCACTCAATCGGAAGGGCTCGGCGCACTGGTGCGGCTTGCCGACCGTCCGCATGGGGAGTCGTCCGGCGCAGAGGTCCCGCCACTCTTCTGCATTCACCCGGCCGGTGGCATTTCCTGGTGCTACGCGGCACTCGGGCGTGCATTGTCGGGACATCGTGCCACCTATGGGGTGCAGGCCGACCTGCTCGGCGAGGCACGTCCGGCGAGTCTCGAACAGATGGCCAGCGAATATGTACGTCGCATTCGCGAGGTGCAGCCGTTCGGGCCATATCATTTTGCGGGATGGTCGGTGGGCGGCATCATCGCGCAGGAGATGGCGGTACAGCTGCAGGAGGCGGGCGCATCGGTTGCGCTCGTGGCTCTGCTCGATGCGTATCCCAGCGATCACTGGCGGTCGGCGCCCGTGCCGGCGCCGGACGCGGCGCTCGATGCACTGCTGCTGATCGCCGGGATCGATCCGGTGTCGATGTCGGACTCGGACCGCTCGCTGGCTTCCGTGATCGCGCTGCTGCGACAGTACGGACATCCCCTCGGTACGCTGTCCGACGAGGCGCTGGCCGGTGTGCTGCGTGTGGTGGAGTCGAACAACCGTCTCGTGCGGGAGCATCGGCACAGACCCTTCAATGGCACGCTGCTGCATCTGCGCGCGGCTCTCGATCACCGCGATGGCTCGTACGTGGCGGAAGAGTGGGCACCGTATGCCACGCGGATCGAAGCGCACGACCTGCCATCGGTGCATGCGCACATGACGAGCCCAGAGCTGGCGCCTCGTGTGGCGGCATTGATCGAACCACATTTTGTCGACATGGCCGATATGCACGTCTCACCCGGAGCATCACGATGAGCCTTTCCAGGAGCCTTTCCGGTCTGCAGGGCGAGGTGGCAATCGTGAGCGGTGCCGCGGGTGGTATCGGTTCGGCCATCGTATCGGCGCTGCTGGCCGAAGGCGTACGGGTGGTGGCCTTCGACAGAGTGATGCCTCCGTTCGCCGGTCACGATGCCGACCGGGTGCGCTGCGTCGTGGCCGATGTGTCGCAATCCACGGAAGTGAACGCCCTCGTGGCACGCGCCATCGACGAGTGGGGGCCGGTGCGTTTCGGGGTGAACGTCGCCGGTGTGCTGCACACCGCATCGGTCGTGGACACGGACGACGAGAGCTGGCAGCGTCTCTTCGCGGTGAATACCACGGGCGTCTTCAATCTCTCGCGCGCCCTGGCCCGTCACATGATGACACAGCGGCGCGGCAGCATCGTCACCGTGAGCTCCAACGCGGGTGGCGTTCCCAGGCAGGGGATGGCCGCGTATGGTGCATCAAAAGCCGCCGCCGCATTGTTCACCAGGAGTCTGGGGCTCGAGCTGGCGCCATTCGGTGTGCGCTGCAATGTGGTGGCGCCGGGATCCACCCGCACACCCATGCTGGCGGGGATGCTGGCGGAGCAGGGCGTCGAGAGTGTCATTGCGGGTGCACCTGAACAATTCAAGATCGGTATCCCGCTCGCCAAACTGGCCGAGCCGCGCGATATCGCCGAGGCCGTGCTGTTCCTGCTGTCGGACCGGGCCGGTCATATCACGATGAACGAACTCTATGTCGATGGTGGAGCGTCGCTCCATGGCTGATGGAGCTACTCTTGCAGCGCCGTCCGATGCACCGGCGGTGGCAACAGCCGATGGGCTGCCCGGTGTTCCGCCCGGTGATGCAACCGGCGAGCTGATCACGTCTGGTGTATTGCGGGCCGAACTGCCCGCGGATGCGTCGGTGCAGACCACGGTGCAGCGCGCGCGCGCCGATATCCGGAACATCCTGCAGGGCGCCGATCGACGCTGGCTGGTGGTGGTGGGTCCGTGTTCCGTGCACGATGTCGATGCGGCGCTGGAATACGCGGCGCATATCCAGGCGTTGCAGCGTGACGTGGAGAAATCGCTGCTGCTCGTGATGCGGGTGTACGTGGAAAAACCGCGAACCCGTCTGGGCTGGACGGGTCTGGTGCACGATCCCCGACTCGATGGCAGTGGCCGCGTGAATGACGGGCTGCGTATTGCACGTACCCTCTTTCGCGATGTGAACGCGATGGGTGTGCCCGTGGCCACGGAGTTCGTGGACCCGATGGTCGTCAGTTATCTCGAAGACCTGGTGGCCTGGTGCGCCATCGGCGCGCGCACGGTGGAGAGCCCGTTGCACCGGCAGATGGCGTCTGGGCTTGCCTGCCCCGTGGGGTTCAAGAACGGCTCGGGTGGGGATATCAGGGCGGCCATCAACGGCATGACCGCCGCGAGCGCGCCGCATCGGATGCTGGCGGTGGATGACGCGGGACGGGCCGGTGTGCGCATGACGGCCGGCAACGCCGATACCCATCTCATTCTGCGTGGCGGATCACGTCCGAATACGGACCGGCATTCGGTACATGTCGCGAGTGCGTCACTGGCGCGTGAGCGTCTGGTGCCGCGTCTCATGATCGACTGCGGTCATGGCAACGCCGGCCCTTCGGGGGCGCAGGCGGTGGTACTGGAGGACATCGTGCACCGCGTGCACAGTCGCACGGAAGACATGACCCATGTGCTCGGCGTGATGCTCGAAAGCCATCTCGAAGAGGGGCGTCAACTCTTCGTGCCCGGTGTGCCGATGCGCCCGGGGCAGAGCATCACCGATGCCTGTGTGGGCATCGAGGAGACGGGCCGTCTGCTCCGGGATCTCGCCGCGGCGCTCGGATAGACCGAACCGGGTACGTCGCGTCGGACAGGTCGAAGCGGATACATCGAAGCGCGCAGGCCGAAGCGGCTCGACTGCCCATCGGCTTTCAGACGGCGCTATCGCCCGCGCAGCCTCACGGTTGCCACGACCGGACGATGGTCCGACGTGAGCGGATCCGTCATCACCCGCGCGGTGGCGGACTCCCAGGCATTCGGAGGGCCGAGCAGGATGTGATCGATCTCGTATTTCGGTTCGGTGGACGAGAACGTGAAACGATCACCCACCGGCTTCTCCGCGGCCCGGAAGCGCTCCCGCCACCGCGAGAGGGTGCGGGAGCCCGGTTGATCGTTGAAGTCGCCGAGCAGGATGGTGGGCAGCTGCACCGTATCGAGCACGGCGGCAAGCGCCTGCACCTGCGCATACCGCAGCGTGTCGTTGTCCACCCAGTCGAAATGCACGTTCACCACGAGCACGCGCCGTCGCGATGGCAACTCGATCTCGGCGAACAGAGCGACCCGCGGTTCGTTGCCGTCGGGAAGACGTAATGCTTCGGTGCGACGGATGGGGAACCGCGAGAGCAGCGCCATGCCGTACTCTCCGCCCTGATACGGGAAGAACGCACCGAACTCGTCTTTCATGTTCAGTTGCTCGCCCAGCACCCGCGGTTCGTCGATGCGACCGGAACGCTCCACGTTGCGGTCCACCTCCTGCAATGCCACCACATCCGCACCGAGTGCACCGATCGCATCACCGGTGCGCTTCAGGTTCACCGCCTCGTCCATGCCGCGACCATGGCGGATGTTGTAGGTGGCGACGGTGAAGCGGTTGTCCTGACGGGCAGGTACGGACGCTGCGGTGCCGAGCGTGACCAGCAGCGCCAGCGGCAGAATGGAAAGAGGGCGTGGCATGGGCATAGTATGCACCCGATGCATCGGATGTGCTCTCCATGCCCGTATCGCGCCCTCTCCTCAATCAGCGGACTCCGTCAGTTCGATGCGCGTGGAGCGGGAGCTCTGAGTGAGCGCACTGTCCCGAGCCATTCCACGGGCAGCTTCCGGGCACGGAGGTCCGCGAGCAGCGTGTCATGTTCGGTCTGATAGGCGGGAAGACCGGCGAAGGGTGTGTAGAGCCAGCGCAGCGTGGGCGAGTACACCGCCAGGGCCGTGCCGAAATCCGGCAGTTCAAAAGGTGTGAGCAACAGCGAGTCGCTGCCCACGCGCACCCACTGCGGCCGTGCGACGACCTGCAGATGCGTTGCGGCGTCCGCGCCGATCATGCGACGCATCGCGGGGCGCACTCCCGGTGTCACGTATGTGGGTTTGCGTCGCGCGGTGAACCAGCGCACACCACCGTTGCCACTGGTTGGCCTCGCGATGATCGCGGCGGATACCCCCGCGCCCGTCTGCTTCGTGAGCCAGGTGTCCAGCAGATTCACGGCTCCTTCGGCCTGCGCCGTTTCGAGCAGCACCCACTGCCCGCCGATACGCACCACACCCGCGTTGCCGAGGAAGGGCGGGAATGTGACGAACGACTGTTCGATGAATTGCACGGAATCGAGTGGCGCATTCCACATCGGCCGTTGCTCGGTGGAGAGGTATCGTGTCGCCGTGGAATCGGGGATGGCAAAGGAGTCGGCAGGCGCGGCTGCGTTGATGTTCAGGGCCAGTGCCGTCATGCGCTTGTACGGGCGACCGACACGACGGACATCGCGCTGACGCGGGAGCAGCACGCCGGGATTGTAGCGTGTCCATCCGGAGTACCAGAACTCGATCTCCTGTCGGGCCCAGGGCGCGAGTCCGAAGTCGTTGGTCTCGTCGGCGGTGAAACGGACCATGCCCAGCAGCGCCGTACTGCGACGGACGAACCAGACGGCAGGAAATCCATCGACGGTGGCGGAGATACGCACGTGGGCAGCGCCATCGATGACCGTGTCGGAGAGCAGACGCATCGCTCCCGATGCCCGGGCAAGCTGCAGCGTGCGTTCGGGCGCAAAGGCAAAGAGTTCCCGCCGCTCATCGACATAGGCGATGTTGAGCGGGGTGATGGTTGCCGCGCCGCTGGGTGGCACGAACCAGCGCGCACCGATGGTATCCCGCACGATGTCCACCGATGCGGCGGGCGACGGCAGGAAGAAACGCGTATTGCGCCAACTGTTGGTGGTGTAGTCGCGCAGATCGGTATGGCGTTCGTACGAGGGAGCGTCGGCATAGGGATGATCGGCGAAACCGATGCGCTGCCATTGTGTCATCACATCCATGCGCAGGGAGGTGATGGAGCGCAGCAGACTGTCGCCGCCCATCCGCGCCAGCGAGCGGGCCACCAGCGCCTCGGCCGCGGGATCATTGCCGCGGCGTGGCGCCGCGGATTGTGCGCCAATCGTATCCGGCAACACGGGCGAGACCGCGATCGATGCGGCAGTGGTGAGGACCAGGGCAAGGCGGGAAGATATCGGGTGTGGTGACATCATCGCCGACATCCGCATGAGATTCTGGATCGTGTGCATTGAGGAGAGCGGGTGGGAAGGAAGAAGCCTCGATGCCACCACGCCTCTCCGCTCATCGAGTTTCACCGCTTGTCCCGGTGAAAGACGCCTCGTCCATGAGAATTGACGGGCCTGGGAAGAGCACCGGCGTCATCCCATCGCGAGCGAAATGGACAGGCTGTGCGTATCGATAAATACCTGCATCCTATCACCCACTTTTCTTCGGATATGCGTCCATTCCGGGCCTGGCTCAGCGCGGCGGGTGTCATCGGCGGTGTGGTGGCGACTGCCAGCGCCACCGCATCCATGAACCCGTCGCAGGACATGTCGACCGGCGTGTCGATGGTGGCGACGTCGTGGGATGCCCCGACGACATCGCTTGCTCCGGCGACCTTCACGCCTGTCTCCCGGACCGCCGTTCCCTGGGCGGACCGATTCGAAGCCGCGACGGTCGCATCGGGTGTCAGGGCTCCGGGGGAGCAGGACACCAGCGTGCTGGATCCGGTGATGCGATTGCAGGCCAAGCTCGAAGCCGGTACGGTGACGCTCGCGCACGACTCGATCCTGGGATATCTGCCGGCCGTGCTCAAGGCGCTGGACATCCCGGTGTCTTCACAGATGCTGGTCTTCTCGCGTACCAGTCTGCAGACCGACAAGATCACGCCGTGGTCGCCGCGGGCGCTGTATTTCAATGACGACGTGTACGTCGGGTATGTGTTCGACAGCGATTTTCTCGAAATCGCGGCGGTGCATCCCACGGCCGGTGGACGGTTCTACACCTTCGGGCAGGCCGAGCGCGACAAGCCGCGCTTTTCCAAGGAGACGACCACCTGTCTGATGTGCCATCACTCCCGCAGTGTCACCGGAGGCGTGCCCGGGTTCATGGTGCTGTCGACCATTGCCGACCGGCACGGTTATCCCATCACCGGTGTGCACGATGGGCCCACCACCGACGCCACGCCGCTCCGTCAGCGATTCGGCGGCTGGTACGTGACCGGCACGTACGGCAACGTGGGGCACGCGGGCAATGTGTATGCGCCGGTGTTGAACGGTCAGGTGTCCGACAAGGCGCAGTTCCGGACGAAGTTCGATCCGCGCGCCGAGAGTCAGCTCCCCAATCTGTCGGGGAAGTTCGACTCCACGTACTACCTGACGACGCAGAGCGACATCGTGGCCATCATGGTGCTCACGCACCAGACGATTCTGCACAATCTGATCACGGCCACGCATGAAGCCGCGCGGGAGGCCGTGATGGAAGCCGCGATCGCTCCACCGGAGGCTCGTCAGGCCGGCCCGGTGGTCACGCCGCGTCTGCGCGGCGCGGTGGAGACGCTCGTGCGCGGGATGCTCTTCGTGAACGAGGCCTCGTTCGAGGCTCCGGTGCGGGGATCGACGCGTTTTGCCGAGGAGTTCATGGCCCGCGGGCCGCGTGATCCCAAAGGTCGGTCGCTGCGTGCGCTCGATCTCGACAAGCGGCTGTTCAAATACCGTCTCAGCTTCCTCGTGTATTCGGAAGCGTTCGACGCGCTCCCCGAACTGGCGAAGCGCGCCGTGTATACGCGTCTCTACGGCATTCTGAACGGCACCGATCGCACTCCCGACCTGCAGAACATTTCCGCCGAGGATCGTCGGGACGTGCTCGAGATTCTGACGGCCACGAAACCGGAATTCGCGCGCCTCAGAGGGTCCTGAGAAGACCTCGACCGACGGGCCGTTACTTGTTTGCGTCGAGGATGGCCCGGCGTTCGAGCGCGGTCTGGCCTTCCGTGATCCAGCGTGGAGCGGGTTCGCCCTTGAGGTAGTGGCCGAACCACTCGAGGATGCGCGTCTGGTAGTCGCGCTGATTCTCACGCTTGGTGAGGCCGTGTCCTTCACCGGGATAGGTGAGCATCACGACCTGCTTGCCGGCGCGACGGGCGTAGTTGTAGAACAGGGAGCCCTGTCTGGGATCGACCGTCCCATCGTCACTGCCGATCTCGATGAGCATGCTCTTCGCCTGCATCTGATGCACGCGGGCCAGCGGCGAGTTGTCGATCATGGCTTTCGTGTCTTCCCATGGCGCGACCTGCATGCGGAACTGACCGGTCTCCCAGTGATCGAACTCCGCCGTGCCCTGACTCCAGTGCAACTGGCCCGCAAAGCTGATCATGTCGGTGATCCCCGACCCCACGATGGTGGTCTGGAAGAGATTGCTGTGCGTGGCGAGATAGGCGGCTTCGTACCCACCCTGCGAATGCCCCACGTGGCCGACCCGCGCCGGATCCACGAGGCCCCGGGCAATGACGGCGCGCACGGCCGGCTCGACGGCGTACTTCGTGCCGATGCCGGGCTCGCGGGGACGGAAGACGATGTCCGGCATCAGCACGAAGTAGCCTTGCTGTGAGAACACCGTGGCGTTGTAGTAGTTGCGATCGTTGGGGGCGATGTAGCCGTGCAGCCCCTGTGAAAGCCGCTCGTAGGTGTACACGATGAGCGGATACTTCTTCGCCGGATCGTAATTGGCCGGATAGTACAGCAGCGCCTGCAGGGGCACACCAATGGTGCTGCGGAAGTTCATGAGCTCCGCCTTTCCCCACGCATACTTCGCCTGCTGCGGATTGGTGGCCGTGACGGCCTTTGCCGTGGCGGGGTCGTCACCGACGAACACATTGGGCGATGTGTCGTAGCGCTGGCGCGTGAACGCAAAGATGTCGGCGCTGTCGGCCTTGACGAGCGTCGAATGTCCGGCGTCGACGAGCATCAGGCGTTGCACCGTGCCATCGCCGGCCCGACGGGCGTACCCGCTCTGTTTGCTCAGACGTCCGGTGAGCGTGAAATAGAGGGGCGCTTCGAGATCCACCGCGCGCTCCACCACCGATGCGCCGAAGGGCGCGAAGTTCACCAGACGGTGGACGACCTGATCCCGCGCACCGTTGGTGAGCCGGGTGTTGCCGCCGCCATTCACGGCGAGCCGCCAGACATCGTGGGTGTCGTTCACCAGCAGCGCGTCACCCGTCTTGCTCCACGCCACGATGGGGAAGATGTGGGGGATATCGGTGGGGTGATCGTCGTCGTGATCCACGAAGTCGGCCTTGCCGCCCCGGGTGAGCGCACCGGTCAGATTGGTGCGCGTACCGGAAGCCAGATCGACGACCCAGTAGTCCCGGCCGTCCGACCAGGCGAGTTTCGTTCCGGTGGGATCGCCGCCGTAGTAGTGCCGCACACGCTGCAGGACTTTCGTGCGTGCCCCGGTCTCGAGATTCACGGCCCATACGTCCTGCACATTGCGGCCGAACTTCCACTCCCAGGGATAAGGCTTGCGATCGATCTCGGTGGCCCAGCGTCCGTTCTCCAGTGCGGCCGCCTGCTCCTCGAGGTCGGTGCCGATCTGTACGATGCGGTCGTCACCCTGATGCCAGGCCGTGAGCAGCGTGCTGCGCAGATCCTGCGCCTCCTGGGCCTTCTGTTGCGGGAACATGCGCACGTCGTTGGTATGCCAGATCTCCACATCGGAGACTTTGTCGGCGCTCTTCTTGATGGCATCGGCCGCGGCCAATCGCGGACGCAGACCGAAGAACATCACCTGACCGTCCCGTGACCACGTGGGACGGCGGTGTTCCGCGATGCGCATGCGGGCGGGAAACCCGTTCATGGTGGCCGGATCGAGGACACGCGACGTGGCATTGCCGGTCACATCGCGCCAGGTGACGAGCACGTGCGCCGTGTCGCGCCACGCCTTGTCCACGACGCCGCGCAGAACGGCGAGATCGGCCGCACGGCGACGCCACGCCAGCGCGCGGTAAGGGACCGCCCCGTTCTCCAGGACGCGCAACGTATTGGCCGCCGCATCGTACAGTTGCACCGAATACCCCGACGGACCGTCGCCATCGATGGCCAGAGCCAGCAGCGCACCGGTGGCGCCAGCGCCCGTGCCGTCGGCCCAGGCCTGGTCCCGCACCGACGGGAAGGTGAGACGGGTGCCCCGCGTGAGGTCGTAGACCAGCACATCGGAAACCGGTTTGCCTTCCTGCGGATACCGCGTGAGCGTCACGAAGCGTCCGTTGGCGCTGAACGCAAAGGCGTTGACATCCGTCTCGGTGATGACCTGCCCGGTGCCGAGATGACGGAGCTGGACACTGTTGCGCACCGGCTTCTTTTCGCGGGTGAGCCGCTCCCGTTCGGCCGTGGATATCCCGACGAGCATACCTACCCACCCGCCGGCGGGCGAGAAGGTCGCCGGCATGGCAAACGGAATGATGATGGTGGTGTCGCGCGGGCCACCGATGAGGCGCACTTCACTGCTGTCGTTCATGCGCGTCATCGGTATCGCCGTCCAGTCACCACGGGGCGACAGGCGCGGGGCGCCCGGCATTTCCCATTGCGCATAGTCGGCCGGCGTCACCGTGGGCCTGGGTTGGGCATCGATCGTGGTGGAGCCGATGGTGCCGGCGACCAGGCCCGAGGTGAACAGCAGTGTGGTGGAACGACGCATGCGGTAAACGGTTGAAGGAGACAGAGGCACCATCACGGCTGAATCGTGCGGCGCCGCTTCATCAGGGCTTCGATTTCGTCCATCTCGCGGGGCACGAGTGAAATGCGCTCGAGGCCCTTGTCGGTGATGAGATAGTCGTCTTCGATGCGGACGCCGGTGTTCTCGTACTGCTGCACCACCGCCTTCACTTTTGCGATGAAGGCGCGATTCTTCGGTGTATCGGGAAGCACCGCGAGCGCGCGCGAACTGACGTAGATGCCCGGTTCGATGGTGAAGGCATCACCCACCTGGAACGTGGCGTCGCGTCCGCTGCCCTGCATGGGATCGTGCACCGCGAGGCCGATGCCGTGCGTGATGCCGTGAATCATCCAGAGATTGGCCTGCTTGCACGACGCGGGGCTCATCGTGCAATTCACCGCCCACGGCGGATCGAACGTGGCGTCCTCGCTCTCGATGAGTCCCAGGGCCGCGAGCCCGCGTGTGCGAACGGCCACCGAGGAATCCGCGGCGGCGCGCACGCTCATACCCGGCTTCGACATCTGCTCGGCCATGTTCTGCGCGTCACGCACCAGTTGATAGATGCGGCGCTGGGCCGGTGTGTAGGTGCCGCTCACCGGAATCGTGCGCGTGATGTCCGCTGCATACCCACGGAACTCGGCCGCGGCATCCATCACGACGAGGTCGCCCGGCTTCACCGGATCGCTGTCCTTCATGTAGTGCAGCGTGGTGCCGTTGTAACCGCCCCCCACGATGGAACCGTACGCCGGTCGTTCGGCGCCCCGGCGGGTGAATTCGTATTCGAGCGCGGCACGCAGCTCGTACTCGTGCTGCGGATTGGCGGTGAGCATCGCGGCGCGATGGCCCTCCGCGCTGATCTCCGCGGCCCGCCGGATGAGCGCCATTTCGGCGGGCGATTTGCGCGCGCGCAAATCGAGCACCAACGGCATCGCGTTCCGGATGGGCAGCGACGGATATTTGTCCGAGAGTGTCTTGACCGCTTGCTGACCACGCGTGAGTGAATCGTTGCGCGCGAAATCCATCGTTTCCACATCGGGGATGTGGTAGAAGGGCAGTCCCGTGGCGGCCAGCGAATCGAGCACACCGGCCAGCGCCGCAAAGGAGCGCCCGGGGATGCCGTACCTCTTCAGGCTGGAGGCGGTATCGACGCGCTCTCCGTAGTAGAACGCCGTACGGGCATCGAGCGGGGTGAGAAACAGCGTGCTCTGCGCCTGTTTGTTGCGGACCACCATCACGAATGCGTGATCCGGTTCGTTCAGTTCCGTGAGATACCGGAACGCCGAGAGCTGGTAGAAGGCGCTGAAGTCGTGCACGAGTGCACGTCCACCGAACGCGAGCACGACACCGTTCTCGACTCGCTCGGCCAATGCGGCCCGTCGGGCGGCCACTTCGGCCTGCGTGATGGCCGTGTCAGTGGCAGTGCTACGTGGCCTTGTCGGCGGCGGCGTGGGCCGTCGTGCCGGTGTCTGAGCGGATACGGGAGTGGAGATGACCGTCGCCAGGGCGAACAGAGCCGTCGCGGAAAGCGCACGCGGAAGTGGAGAAAGGCGCATCCCGGAATCTACCGTCGAATTCCGGGTATTGGTTCTTCCGTTGCTGACGACGCCTGATCGTCCCTGCGTCCGGTTCTACGCCATCACGATCGGTTCCTCGATCCGCCGCTCCGTGGCCCGCGTGAGCCATCCGATCACATCGTCGGCGCTGTAATTGCCTTCCGCGGCCAGCATCGCGACGGACTGCAGATCGTCTCCGCTGGTCACCAGTGCCGGTTCGGGGCCTTCCTCGCGGGGCTGGGCGAGTCCGATATCGGACAACAGGCCGTTGCAGAGGCAGCGGCGTCCTTCGGTGTCTTCGGCTTTGCCGCCCTTGGCCACGTAGGCGTCGACCGGTTCGGCGGCACAACGATAGACCACCCGGCCGTCATCCTGACGGACGGCGACGCGGAGATAACCGAGATCGCAGACGCGGGTGCGTGTCGCCTCGAGCGCCGGCACCCCGCGGATCACCTTGAAGGGATATCCCGTCGGCGATGCGAGGGGATCGGTAAACACGCTGGCGGTGCCGCACCGGATCGCGTCGAGCACGGAGGTGCGCACCGCGGGGTCGAGCCCCGATTCGTTGCAGAAGGCGAACAGCGTGCCCACCTGGATACCGGCGGCACCCAGGGCGAGCGCACGATCGAGTCCCTCCGGCGTGCCGGCGCCACCGGCAATCCAGAACGGCAGACCGAGTTCCTGCATGCGGGCGAAGTCGACCAGATCCCGTTCGCCATAGACCGGTTGTCCCGAGGCGTCGAGCTGCATCTCCCCGCGTGGCGGCGCGTTGTGTCCCCCCGCCGTGGGACTTTCGACCACGAACCCATCGACACGTCCCGTGGACTTCCTGGCGAGGGTCGCGGCCAGTGACACCGCCGAGACCACCGGATAGAACGACGGTCGCATGAGCGCGGACGGAGGCGCACCATGACCGAGCCAGAGATCGGCCGGATCGAACGTGATCCACTCCACGACATCGCGTGGTGCCGCCTCGAGATCGAATCGCAGCGCGGCCGGCCGGTGTTCCGCGAGCGCATCGAGCGCGCCGGGAATCTCACGGGGAATGCCCGCTCCCATGATGATGGTGGACACCCCTGCGAGCATGGCGCCATAGAGCGTGGGCAGATTCGGCAGTTGCACCTTCGTGAGCAGGTTCATGCCCACGAGCCCATCGTGCCCCTCACGGGCCAGCCATGTTTCCACGAACGCCGCGGCCACCGTCACGCGTTGCCGGGCGCGACTGACCACCTGGCGATACATGGGTAACAGGCGATACGGCGCGTCGGGCGCACGGCCGTTGACCTGGAAGTACCGGTGCAGCATCTCCTCCGCGATCGCGGGAATGGGGAAATGCGCCAGTGCCCGTCGTACATGCCCACCGGGATCGCCGTCCTGCAATCGACGCACCATCACCGTGTCGATGACCGTGCCCGATATGACGCCCAGATGTCCCGCGCGGGAGACGGCCCGTGCCAGTCGCCAGTTGGACACGCCGATGCCCATACCGCCCTGGATGAGTTGCGGACGCGTTGCGAGAGAAGTGCTGGACATGACGGGATTCCGGCGTGACGGAAGACAGAAGACGGAATGTGCAATGTGCATCGACGGGTGATATCCACGGCATTCGAGATTCCCCCGACAGGCGTGTCAGGGAATGCACCGATGGCCCGTGCATATCGGACGTAGGGAAGCGTGCACGACACGTGTCCTCTGCACAGGCAAGCGCATCGACCTTGGGCGATCTGCTGGTGGGGGGTGCGGGGATCCGGATACCTGCGTGGTGTCCACGTGGAGAGGGGTATCCGGCGGACAATCCTGCGGAGGGGCGGGAGCGTCCACGAGACGGGGAGCAAGGCGCTGAGGGAGACGGTATGTTCCCGGCATGCGACTTCTCCCCGCTCTTGCGTTGTGGGCCGCCGCGAGTCTTCCGGCGATGATGTCGGCGCAGTCGACCGGCTCATCCATGGCCCCGCGTGCCATCGCCGGCACGCGCAAAGATGCCCCCGCGGCGCTGCGCCGTACCATCGACAGTCTCGCCGACGCGCATCGCGGCGTGGTGGGCTACAGCATCACCAACCTCGAGACCGGTGAACACCTCGAGCGCCGCGGCGACGAAACCTTCACGACCGCCTCACTCATCAAGGTGCCGATCCTGGTGGGGTTGTTCGATCTGGCGGAGCAGAAGCAGCTCACGCTGGACGATCCGATCGTACTGACGGACATCGACAAAGTGGGTGGGGCGGGGCAACTGCAGTTCCTGCGCACACCGCTCACGCTGCGTCTGTGGGACGTGGCCTGGCTCATGAGTACGCTGAGCGACAACACGGCCACCAATCTCGTGCTCGACCGGATCAAGATCCGACGCGTGTGGCAGAAGATGGAAGCGCTCGGCCTGCCACACACCAAGGTGCATTCCGGATCGATGACGCGTATCGCCACCGTCGCGCCCGACAGTTCGGCCAAATACGGACTCGGAGTGACCACACCCAACGAGATGGCGCAGCTCTTCACGCTGATGGCGCAGGGCAAGGCGGTGAGTCCGGCGGCCGACTCCACCATGCTCACCATCCTCGCCCAGAACGCCGACGATTCCAAACTGCTGCGCTTCAACTATGGCGTGCGGGCCGCGCACAAAACCGGCGATGTGGATGCCGCGCGCACGGATTGTGGCATCCTGTATCTGCCGGCGCGCATCGTGGCTTGTGTGATGACCAAGGAGAACGTCGATACCCGCTACTGGGTGGATGCGGACGGGAATGCGGTGATCGGGCGGATCGGTCAGGCCATCACCGCGCAGTGGGGGCGTCGGTGAGCGGTGGGCCCTGCCCGGTGTTGCCGCGTGACGATGGCGGTTACTGCGTGGACAGATAGAACATGCTCTGACTGAGATCGCCGCCGCTGCTGGACATGATGTCCAGCCGCCCCACGGACCCGAAGCCGATATTCAGCAGCGGCGTGGTCCAGGTGGCCCGTGCTCCGATCGCCCGCAGGTTGAGCATGACACCGCCGCCCGGCTGCTGGTCCATCTCCCGGACGCGCAGGGTGGCGGTGGATCCACCCTGCACCGTGGCCAGTCGCCGGCCGTTCACGCCCACGGAGCGAATGGCATAGATGTTCACATCGTAATAGCCCCGGTTGTTGACCAGGACGATGGAACCCATCTCCCCGCCGCTCGGCGGGGCGCCCTTGCGGCAACTCGAAAGCCCCAGCGCTCCAGCCACGACGGCGAGCGCCAGCAGGGTACGGCGGGCAGACAATGTGACAGACATGGTTTGTGTCCTCGGACGTTCCTCAGAGCCGATCGATCATCGGCTGGGTGATCAGCACCGTCCCCCGGCTGGTACGACGGAACCGTCTGGCGTCGAGTTCGGCATTTTCTCCGACGACCAGCCCGGCTGGTATTCGTACCCCGCGATCCACCACGACGTTACGCAGCCGGGCACCGCGCCCGACGTCCACGTAGGGCTGGACCACCGCGCCCTCCAGGTGGGAATAGGAGTGCACCCGGACCCCGGTGAACAGCAACGACTTGTGCAGATAGGACCCCGAGATGATACACCCGCCCGACACCAGGGAGTTCAGGGCGTGGCCCCGGCGGCCTTCCTCGTTGTGCACGAACTTGGCCGGCGGAGTCAGCTCCGAATAGGTCCAGATCGGCCAGTCCTTGTCGAACAGATCGAGCTCGGGCGTGACCGTGGTGAGATCCACGTTGGCTTCCCAATACGCATCGATCGTGCCGACATCGCGCCAGTAGGCCCGCGGCTCATCCGGCGAGCGTATGCAGGAGGTGCTGAAGCGGTGGGCGATGGCCTTGCCGTTGCGCACCACGCCGGGGATCAGATCCTTGCCGAAGTCGTGGCTGGAGTGCGGATCGGCGGCGTCGGCGCGCAGCAATTCGATGAGATACGTCGTCTTGAAGACGTAGATCCCCATGCTGGCCAGCGCGAGATCGGGGCGACCGGGGATGCCCGGCGGATCCTCCGGCTTCTCCAGGAACGTGATGATGCGATCGTCCCCGTCCACATGCATCACGCCGAACCCCGACGCTTCCTTTCGCGGCACTTCCAGCACGCCCACCGTGACGTCGGCCCGCTGGTTGACGTGCTGCTGCAGCATGAGCTCGTAGTCCATCTTGTAGACATGATCGCCCGCCAGGATGACCATGTATTCCGGCGCGTAGTCGGCGATGATGTCCAGATTCTGATAGACTGCGTCGGCCGTGCCGTCGTACCACTGCGTTTCGCTGACGCGCTGGCTCGCCGGCAGGATGTCGAAACTCTCGTTGCGCTCGGGGCGCATGAAGTTCCATCCGCGCTGCAGATGCCGGATCAGACTGTGCGCCTTGTATTGCGTGGCCACGCCGATGCGGCGGATGCCGGAGTTGATGGCGTTCGAGAGCGCGAAGTCGATGATGCGCGTCTTGCCGCCGAAATACACCGCGGGCTTGGCGCGGGGATCGGTGAGTTCATGGAGGCGGGATCCGCGCCCGCCGGCGAGCACGTACGCCATGGCCGTGCGGGCCAGTGTTCCGCGATTGGACGGGGTCATGTCCGCATTTTGCGTCGCGGGCGTGCAGGGCGTAAGGTACTGGTATGAATGTCCTCTTCGTCGCCGCCGAAGCCACGCCCTACGTCAAGACGGGCGGATTGGCCGATGTTGCCGGTGCCCTGCCCGCCGCCCTGCGGGATGCCGGACACGATGTGCGGGTCATGATGCCGCGCTACCGGGAGTTGCGGGAACGCCGGGTGCCGGTGGATGGGCCCATCGCCGCCACGTTCCTGCCGATCGGGGAACGGGCCGAGGAGTTGCGACTGCTGCGGGCGCGCGAGGACGCGGTGCCCACATACCTGCTCGACATTCCGGCGGCCTTCGAACGCGGCGTGATCTACGGTGAATCCGACGATCATCGCCGGTTCATTCTGTTCGCGCGCGGTGTGCTGGCCTCCATGCAGCATCTGCGGGAAGTGGAGGGGTGGCAACCCGATATCGTGCACTGTCACGACTGGCACGCGGCGCTCGTCATCAACTACCTGAAGACGTATTACGCGTACACGTTCGGCCACATCGCGACGGTCTTCACCATCCACAACCTCGCCTATCAGGGACAGGTGCACCCCGACGTGCTGGCCGTCGCGGGGCTGAGCGAGGGCGGCCTGGTCGAAAACGGGATGGGGGCCGGCATCGCGCATTCGTTCAACTTCATGGCGCGCGGCATTTTGTATGCCGACGTGGTGACGACGGTGAGTCCCACGTATGCCCGCGAGATCATGACACCCGAGTATGGCGAGCGGCTCGATGGGTTGTTGCGGCGCCGGCAGGATCGGGTGGCGGGCATTCTGAACGGCATCGACACGCAGCGTTTCGATCCGGCCACCGACGCCCACATCGCCGCGCCCTACCATGTGGACGACATGAGCGGCAAAGCGGCGTGCAAGGCGGCGCTGCAGACCCGCATGGGATTGCCCGTCGAAGCGTCGCGTCCCCTGCTGGGTGTGGTGTCACGGCTGGTGGAGCAGAAGGGATTCGATCTGCTGCACGTGGTGATGCCCTGGCTGCTGCAGGAAACCGATGCGCAGCTCGTGCTGCTGGGTTCCGGTCAGCCGTATCTGCAGGAAGCCTTTCAGCGGCTGGCGCATCATCATCCCACGCGGGTGGCGGTGCACGTGGGCTTCGATGCCGCACTGGCACAGCAGGTCTATGCGGGCAGCGATGCGTTTCTCATGCCGTCGCGATTCGAGCCCTGCGGTCTGGGGCAACTCATCGCCTTGCGGTACGGCAGCGTGCCGGTGGTGCGTGCCACGGGTGGTCTGGCCGACACGGTGCGTGAAGGATGGGAAGGCAACGGATTCCGGTTCCATCCGTATGACGCCGGACATTTCATCGATGCGATCCGTCGCGCGCTGACGTCGTATCGGGAAGCCGAAGGGTGGCGGATCCTGCGCGAACGGGGGATGAAGGAAGATCACTCCTGGGCCACCGCCGCGAAGCACTATGGCGGGGTGTATCACTGGGCCAGGAGCGGCTGACACACCCGGCGTCCGTCGGCCGGCGTCCGTCCGTCGTTCCCGCCTCGTTCCGGCTTGGATCCGTCTCGCCGACGGGTCAGTCGCGCAGCAGCGCCCGGGTGGCGTCGTGTTGCGGGGCGTCCAGCACTGCGCGCGCATCGCCACATTCCACGACTTCGCCATGGGACAGGATGGCCACACGATCGGCCACCGTGCGGGCGAATGCGATGTCGTGGGTGGTGATGAGCAGCGTGCGTCCACTGCGCGCCAGCGCACGCAGTGTCTCGGTGAGGGCGACCCGTCGCGCCGGATCCAGCGCCGCGGTGGGTTCGTCCATCAGCAGGAGTTGCGGGTCGAGGGCGAGCGCCCGGGCGATGGCCACACGTTGCGCCTCGCCGCCGGAGAGCTGCGCCGGGTAGGCATCCACCCGATGGGCCACCCCCAGCGATTCGAACAGCGACAGCGCCGTTGCCCGCGCGGCCTCCGGTGAAGCCGTTCCGGTGTGTACCGGCGCCAGCGTGACATTCTCCATCGCAGTCAGATGCGCGAAGAGTGCGTGATGCTGAAAGACCATGCCGATGCGCTGGCGCAGCGCGCGCAGCCGGGACTCGGGAGGAATACGCCCCGGATGCAAGGTCACATCGTCCACGACGATGCGTCCACCGTCGAACGGCTCCAGCGCCACCGCGGCGCGCAGGATCGTGCTCTTGCCGGCGCCCGAGACGCCCATCAGCGCCCACACTTCACCACGTGGCACGGTGAGATCGACACCACGCAGCACCGGGCGGCCGTCACGGGTGAGCGTCAGGTGTTCCAGACGCAGCGCCGGAGCGGACAGGTCGCTGGTCATGGGAGTGGACGTGTGCGTGGACATGTCACACGCTCCAGCGCGACTCGAGTCGCCGTGCGAGGTGCGAAAGCGGCAGCGACATCAGCAGATAGATGACGCCACACAGCAGACCGGGAATGACCCAGCTGCCCACGTTCGTGGCATAGATGGCGGTCTGCTTGGTGAGTTCGACCACGGTGATGACCGACACCAGCGACGAGTCCTTGAGCAGCGCCACAAAATCGTTGGTCATCGGCGCCAGGGCGAGACGCACGGCCTGGGGACCACGGACCAGCCGGAGGATCTGCCACTCCGTGAGTCCAAGGGTGCGCGCGGCTTCGAGTTGTGCCCGCGGAATGGCCTGCAGGGCGGCCCGGTAGATCTCCGATTCGTACGCGGCGTAGTTGAGGCCCAGGCCGAGGATGGCGGCGAACAATGCCGGCAGACGCACCACGCTGCTCAGACCGTAGTACAACACGAAGAGCTGCAGCAGCACCGGCGTGCCCCGCACCACTTCCACGTACACCGTCAGTGCCGCGCGTGCGAGCGGTCCGCCATACACCCGTCCGGCGGCAATGAACGCGCCGAGGCTCATCGCGAGCATCATCGCGGCCACGGAGATGCCCAGGGTGATCACCGCCGCGCGCAGCAGCGCGGGCAGATACGCGCCGGGTGTATTCACCCGTGGTGATGCCGCGGTCGGCGATGTCACGGTCGGCGACGCCATGTCCGGCAATACCGCGGTCGTCCCGTCGCCGCCCATCGCACGGAACTGCGCGATGAGCCGCTGCTGATACCGGGCCTGGGCCTCGTCCCACACTCCCCAGCGACGGAAGACCGCTTCGAGCGATCCATCGATGATGCGTGCCCGCAGGACCGCATCCGCCGAATCGCGCAGGGCGCGCCGCTGCGGTGCGAAGACGGCGACGTAGTGGCCGGTCGTGATGGGGGTGGCGAGGACGACAAACCCCGCTGTGCGCCGCAGGGCGCGCTCGGCGATCACGTGATCCAGCAGCACCGCGTCGACGCGGCCGGCCACCAGATCCTCGTACGGATGGACGTCGTCGTCGTAGGACACGGGGATCACGCCGTGCGCACGTTGGGCATCGAGCAGCAGCGCGTAGGCCTGCGTGGACCCGAGCGTGGCCACACGTCGGCGCGCGAGATCGGCCAGGGTGCGGAACCGCGTCGTGTCGGCCGGTCTGACGGCGAGCACTTCGCGGAACTCGAAGTAGGGCAGACTCACCGCCAGCCGTTCGCGCAATTCGGCGCGATCCTCGAGTCCCGACATGCCCACGTCGAAGTCGCCGCGCGCCACCGACTGTTCGATCGACGCCCAGCTCACCTGCACGAACTGCGGGCGGCGACCCATGCCCTCGGCCATCATCGTCGCGATCTCCACATCGAAGCCGCGCACGAGGGCCGGGTTGGACGGGTCGGCTTCGACGAAGGGAGCACCACCCTCCGCGTCGCCGCCCCAGCGCAGCACCCCTGCCGGGCCGTCCGATGGCGCGCTGCAGGCCGTCAGCAGGGACAACACGCACAGCATGCAAAGCATGCACGGCACACACAGCCCGAGGAACCATCGCGAAAGCCGCCCCGGCAGATCAGTCACCGAGACGGCGGTCGCCGGTGAGATAGTTCTGCACGTAGTCTTTCACGGCATCGGCCAGCGGCGTCACGGGCGCGCCGTATCCGGCGGCGCGCAGCTTCGCGATGGCGGCCTTCGTGTGGTACTGGTACTTCGCGCGGATGGACTCGGGGATATCGATGAACTCGATGCGCGGGTCGCGTCCCAGGGCGGCAAACAGCGCGCCGGTGAGTTCGAGCCAGGAGTGCGCATGACCGCTGCCGATGTTGTAGAGGCCACCCGCCGCCGGCGCCATGGCCAGATACAGTGTCATGGCCACGGCGTCCTTCACGTACAGGAAATCGCGTTGCTGTTCGCCGTCCCTGTAGTCGGGACGGTGAGAGCGGAACAGTCGCACGCTGCCGGTCTCGAGGATCTGTCCGAACGCCTTGTGCACGAGCGAGCGCATCTCGCCTTTGTGTGCTTCGTTGGGACCGTACACGTTGAAATACTTGAGGCCCACGAGTTGCCGCAGGATGCCGGCCTGGGCGGCGTACTGATCGAAGAGATGTTTCGAGTAGCCGTACGCATTGAGCGGCCGCAGGCGGGTGAGCGCGGCCGGCGCATTGTCGGTGTCGTCCATGCCGTGCGCGCCATCGCCGTACGTGGCGGCGCTGGAGGCATACACGAACCGCGCACCGTGGGCGAGGGCCCAGTGCGCGAGATGTTTGGTGAACTCGAAGTTGTTGCGGGCGAGATACGTCGCATCGAGTTCGGTGGTGGCGGAGCAGGCGCCCAGATGCAGCACGAGATCAAAATCGCCCAGGGCCCCCGACCCGAGTCGGGCAAAGAGATCGTCGGCTTCGAGATAGTCCTCGAAGCGCAGCGGCACGAGGTTGCGCCACTTCTCGTCCTGGCCGAGGCGGTCGGCGACCACGATGCGGTCCACGCCCTGCTGATTGAGCGCCCAGACGAGCGCGCTGCCGATGAATCCCGCACCACCCGTGACGAGTACCCGCCGGGGCAGGGTTTCGAGTGTGGCGGGGAGTGGCAGGACAGGCCGTGGGTGGGCGGAAGTCGTCTCGATCATGCGGAGAAACTACTCGCGCCGCAGGGCCTGGGTCACGGTGAAACGCCCCACACCGCTGTGTGCGCGGGTCTTTCGGGGTTGATCGTGTCACACGATTCGCCTCACCTGTGAGATGGGACCATTGGCTTACCAGTGAGCGATTGGTCCCATTGTGTGACAGAATAGGACAGGCTCAAGCGTGCAGGATGCCCATCGAAACGTGAGTTCTACGGGAGGGCTCACCGGGAAGTCCCATGGGACGTTTGACAGTGCGTGAGCGTGCACTCAAGTTAGGCCCATTGGTACGGGAGTCACTCTCCACAGGTGAATCGCAATTCCTGTTCGCGTGTGCGCCCCCGGTTCCACTCCGCCTGTCGGCGTTTCCCGGCCGTCCGACTGGTCCCCTCCACTTGGCCTCTTCACGATGAAGAAACGCGTCCTGGCGGTGCTGCTCGGCACCGCCCTCATCGCCACGCAGGCGATGGCTCAGCAACCGGCCGTGACCGGCAAGGTCACCAGAGACGGCAGCGTGCCCTTGTCCGGTGTTTCGGTCGGCATCAAGGGCACATCCACGGTCGCGCAGACCAACGCCAACGGCGACTACACCATTCGCGCCGCACAGGGACAGGTGCTGCAATTCCGGCTGATCGGCTACGGCATGCAGGAACGCACCGTAGGCACGAGCAGTCTGATCAACGTGACCCTCGAGAAGTCGGCAACGAATCTCGACGCCATGGTGGTGACGGCGCTCGGGCAGACGGCGGTGCAGCGTACCCTCGGCGTGTCACAGCAGACCGTGGTGGGTGCCGACGTCGCGCAGACGGGTCGCGAGAACTTCATCAACGGGTTGCAGGGGCGCGTGGCAGGTGTCGAGGTGACGAGTTCCTCGGGCATGCCGGGTGCGTCGTCCTCGATCACGATCCGTGGTGTGAGTTCCATCAGCAGCAGCAATCAGCCGCTGATGATCGTGGACGGTCTGCCGTTGGACAACAAGACGCTGAACACCCAGCAACTGGCGGCCGATGCGCCGAATTCGCAGACGGCCTTCGCCAATCGCGGTCTCGACTTCACGAACCGTGCGGCCGACATCAACCCCGAAGACATCGAGACGATGGTGGTGCTGAAGGGCCCGGAAGCGGCCGCCCTTTACGGCATCGATGCCGCCAACGGCGCCATCGTGATCACGACGAAGCGGGGGCAGGCGGGAACGAACGGGTGGAACTACGTCAACAACATCCGCACGGACGCCCCGCGGGGCCGCCCCGAGATACAGCGCGTTTACGGACCCTCCACGCAGACCGGTGACCTGATCGGCTCCTTCGCGTATTTCGGGGCGCCGTATCCCGCGGGGACGACGTTCTACGACAACGTCGACGGTTTCTTCAAGACGGCCGTCTCGCAGCAGCACAATCTGATGTTCAGCGGTGGCAACAGCGATGGTCGTCTCAACTATCGCATCGGTGCCGCCGCCACCGACAACCCGTCCATTGTGCCGGGCGCGGGTCTCACCCGCTACAACCTCACCGGCGCCACCCAGGCCCAGGTGGCGTCCTGGTTGCGCACGGATCTGTCCATGCAGTGGTCGTTGTCGGACAACGATCAGGCGCTCAAGGGCGGGAATGGTCCGCTGATCGGACTCCTGTTGTGGCCGCAGACGGACAACGCGAAGGACTATCTCACGCCATCGGGGCAGCGCCGTCGCATCACGGCGCTTGCCGCTTCGTCCGAGCAGGACAATCCGTACTTCAGTGTGCGCAAGAACACGGTCAACTCCAAGACCAATCGTCTCGTGGCGAATCTGGGCCTGGTCCTCTCGCCGGTGAGCTGGGGCAATCTGCGTTTCAACGTGGGGCAGGACGGGTATACCAACGAGAACCAGATTCTCCGTCATCCCGAAACGGCGGGCATCGGCTTCAACAACAACGGCGTGCTCGATATTGCGACCGACGTGGTCCGCAACATCAACGCGCAGACCGTTCTCAACTTCAATCGACAGCAACTCACCAACAAGCTGTCCATCACCGGCCTGATCGGGAATCAGATCAACGACACCAAGTCGAACACACAGGCCGCGCAGGGCATGAATTTCCTCGATCCGAATTTCGTGTCGATCAACAACACGGTCTCCCGGCTCAGTCGCAGCACGATTTCCCAGCGTCGTCAGGTAGGCCTGTATGCACAGGCGGTGGTGGGCTGGGACGACTATCTCTACGTCACCGTGGCGGGCCGGAACGACTGGACGTCCACCATTCCGGTTGAGCGGAACTCGTTCTTCTATCCGTCGGTGAACGCCAGCTTCGTGGTCACCGACGCCTTTCCCGCGCTCAAGTCGGTGATGTCGTCCGCCCGCCTGCGTGGCGGCAGGGCCGATGTGGGCAGGGACGCGCGTCCGTATGCCTTCCGGCCGTCGCTCGAATACAAGACCACCACCAAGGGTGGTTACGGCTACGGATTCACCGGGCCGAACGTGCTGCTGGAGCCGGAATTTGCCACTTCGTACGAGTATGGCGCCGACCTCGGGTTCTTCGACAGCCGACTCAATGTCGACATCACGACGTACAAGAAGGAAACCTCCAAGCAGATCGTCAACGATATCCGTGGCAGTTACGCCACCGGCTTCGTCCTGTTCAATCTGAACGGCGCTGATACGCGCAACACCGGCTTGGAAGTGTCGGTAACGGGACAGATGATCCGCAAACCGCAGTTCTCCTGGGATATCCTGGCGAACTTCGACCGCTCGCGCGGCAAGGTGCTCTCGCTGCCGAATGGTGTGCCCGAGTCGTACATCTCCGATGGCTGGTTGTATGGCTTCATACGGCCTGGGGTGATGCCGGGAACTTCCACGCGCTCCATGACCGGCCGGTTCTACCTGCGCAACAACGAAGGGAAGCTGCTGATCGATCCCACCACGGGCCTTCCGCTCATCAACGCGAACTACGTCGACGCGGGATACGATCGTCAGCCGGACTACACGCTGGGCGTAACCAATACGTTCCGAACGAAGAACTTCACGTTGAGCTTCCTGCTCGATGTCCGTCGCGGTGGCGATGTGCTCAACGGAACCCAGCACTTCCTCACGACACGCGGTCTGACGGAGCGCACGCTGGATCGGGAACAGCCTCGGGTCATCGATGGTGTGATGCGTGATGGCAAGGAGAATTCACCCACGCCTACGAAGAACACCATCGTCGTCATTCCGGCGGTGCAGACGGGCTACTACGTCAACATGAGCGAAGAACTCTTCATCGAGAAGGACATCAACTGGTTCCGTCTGCGTGACCTCACGCTGCGCTACAATCTGCCGCCCCGCCTGCTCAAGGCGCGGGATGCCAGCCTGGCGCTCACACTGACCGATCTCTTCGTGTTCACCAATTACTCCGGTCTGGATCCCATCGTGAACGGCAACACCGCCGCGGTCGGCGGCTCAGGCGGTGTCGGCATCGACTTCGGCAACTTCCCGATGCCGCGTGGTATCGCGCTCAGCCTCAAGGTGGGGTATTGATCATGCGGACCTCCCTCTCGAAACTGATGGCCGGCGCCATGCTGGCCGGCTCGCTCACGCTGGCCAGTGGGTGCGAGAAATTCCTCGACGTCAACACCAACCCCAACGGTCCGGAAACAGTATCGGCCAATCTCTATCTCTCGCCGATGCTGCACTGGATGGTCACGTCGCCGCTCTTCGAAGGGCGCTTCGTGGGCCGTTACACGCAGCAATGGACGCTGCCGGGCACCACGCTCAGCACCTGGGATCGCATGGGGTATGATCCCAGCAGCGACAACGGGGCGCAGCAGTGGCGTGACGTGTACTGGAGCATGGGGCAGAATCTCGTCGATATGATGACAAAGGCCGAAGCCGAGGAGCGCTGGGACCTGCTGGGTGTGGGACACATCCTCAAGGCCTGGGGCTGGTTGGCGCTCACCGACACGCACGGCGAGATCATCATCAAGGAAGCCTTCAATCAGGGCGCGTCGTTCAGCTTCGGCTATGACTCTCAGGAGTACGCGTACCAGGAAGTCGACCGCCTGCTGAAGAAGGCCATCGAGCTGTTGCAACGCACCGACGGGGCTGTGGATGCCAGCTATCTCGGCCGTACGGACATCATCTACGGCGGTGATCGCACCAAGTGGCTCAAGTTCGCCTACGGCCTGCAGGCCATGCAGTTGAACCACTTCAGCAACAAGGCCTCCTACAAGCCGGCCGATGTCATCGCCGCCGTGGACAAGTCGTTCGCCAGCAATGCGGACGACGCCCTGGAGGCCTATCCCGCCTTGGTCAACGACGATCGCAACTTCTACGGCTGGACGCGCGACAACCTCCGTTCGTACCGCCAGACCAAGTTCGTCGTGGAACTCATGAACGGCACGCAGTTCGGTGGTGTCGTCGATCCGCGCATGAGTCGTATGCTCTCTCCGTCGCCGGATGGGCAGTACCGCGGCTACGATGTCACGGTCGTGGGCAGCACGGCGTTCCCCTCCACGGCACCGACCGTCATCCCCAACAACTTCTTCGGATACGTCGGGACGGGCGGGCAGGGCCTGCCGAGCAAGTACATCTTCTCGGACAAGACCCGCATGCCGGCCATGACGTATTCGCAGTTGCAGTTCATCAAGGCGGAAGCGGCCTATCGCATGGGTGACAAGGCCACGGCGCTCACGGCATTCCGCAACGGCGTACAGGCGCACCTGCTGTTCGTGAACGCCCGCAACACCGACGATGGTCAGTACCCGACGCCGATCAGCACGGCGGAGCAGACCGCGTACATGTCCAGTGCGGCGGTGCCCAGTACGCCGGGGGCGCTCACACTCACCCACATCATGTCGCAGAAATACATCGCGCAGTGGGCGTGGGCGCACAACGAGTTGTGGATGGATATGCGCCGCTACCACTACACCGATGTCGATCCGGCCAGCGGCATGCAGGTGTTCCCGGGCTTCACCCCGCCGAATACCACGCTGCTCTACGCCGACAATGGCGGTAAGGTCGTGCAGCGCATCCGTCCGCGTTACAACTCGGAATACGTCTGGAACCGCCCCGGGCTCGATGCCATCGGTGGACTGGCCCTGGACTACCACACAAAGCCGCTCTGGATCACCCAACCGTAAACCGACACATGACGACCAACAGAACTTTCATCCGATCCCTGCGGTCGGTGACGATGCTGCTGTGCGCCGTCGCGCTGGCGGCGTGCGAGAAAAACGCGGTGCAGGATATCACGGGCACGATGCCGGGAGCCCGCATCAGGTTCTTCAACTTCGGTGTGAATGCACCGGGTGTGAACTTCTACGCCAACAACGACAAGGTCACAGCGGTCCTGTCGGCCACGGGCACCGAGGCCACGACCGGCGTGGCGTATGGTGGCGTTGGAGGGGGCGGGTTCTACTCGGCGTTGCAGCCCGGCCAGTACACCTTCACCGGGCGCATCGCAGCTGCCGCGGACAAGGATTTGGCGGTTTCCACGGTGGCCGCATCGTTGGCCGACGGCAAGGCGTACTCGATGTACATCAGTGGTTTCTACAACACCACGGCGAAGACGGTGGAAGCCTTCGTGATCGAGGACAACGTTCCGGCGACTTCCGACTACACGCAGGCGCAGGTGCGGTTCGTGAATGCCATCTCGAACTCGACGCCGACCACGCTGACTGCGCGCGAGCAGACCACCGGGACCACCGTGACGATCGGCAATGGTGTCGCGTACAAGGCTGCCGGTGCATTTGTGTCGCTGCCAGGGGGCATCTATGACCTCACCGCCACCACCACCGGAGCCAATCCGGTCACGTATACCCGCACCGGCGTGACGTTTGGCAGTGGCCGGGTCTACAGCATCAGCTCCCGCGGTGACATCACGGTTGGCGGCACCACGGCGACCAACCGGGCATTTCTGGACTTCACGTCGAATAGGTAGGAAGATCCCTTCTTCCTGAAGGGAGTAGTTGCCGGCCGTCAAATCCATTGGCGGCCGGCGCGCAGGTCTCTGTTGCTGTGTCTGCCAAACAATCCGTTTCACATTTCCATCTCAAGGAGGGTAGGAGCATGGCGCTACGTCCACTGGCAAAACCTGCCATCGTATGTGTGCTGGGGTTGATGGCTCTTCTCTCGCCTCAAACGGCGAAGCCACTCCCGGTAGCATTGTCGTGTTACACGTGCTATCCCAAGGACGTCTGTCCAACAGAAGAGGACGCAAACGCGGCCTGCGCGAATAACAACCCCGCATGCCCTATACTCCTTGAGTGCGTCGATGCGCATGCGTTGTGCGGAACAAATCAATCTTTCCTCCAGTGTACGGCCCCCTGATGGTCAGTAGCACGCGATGCCACACTGGCAGACTGTGGCATCGCCAGCTCGCGAACCTACATCCGCTTTTCACGGAGGGTCTATGGCTCCGACCATGGAGAGAACGCTCTCGGTGGTGTTGACGGTTTGTGCAATGGTGATCGTGGGGCTGCTGATCAGGCGCGAATTTTTCGTTGCACCAGAGGTACCGCGAGTTGGAGCGCCGGGCCCTCCAGTGCCTATCAACAACTGGGATGAGATCCGTGGCGCGAGCGTAAGTCTTGGACAGCCGGATGAGCGTCGGACGATCCTCACCTTTGCAGACTTGGAGTGCCCCGCGTGCAAGCGACTCCATAGTCGACTGCATTCCCTGGAACACGAGAGGGGAGCGCGCTTCAACGTCTTGTTCGTCCATTTCCCGTTGAGCATCCATCGGTTTTCCCGCTTGGCGTCGCGGGCGTTGGAGTGTGCCGACAGTGTTGGTGCGTCCGCAAGGTTCGTCGAGGCTGCTTACGCCAAGCAGGATTCATTCGGCCTGAAGGCATGGGCAGACTATGCTCGGGAGGCTGGGGTGGGCGACACGTCCCGCTTCAACCGATGCGTTCAGGATACGGTCAGTTTTCCCCGTATCACGCAGGGGCGTGCTCTGGGGGATGCGATGGCACTGGAGGGTACTCCGACGGTCGTCATCAATGGATGGCGGTTCTCGACGACCCCATCCGATGAGCAGATCCTCGCATTTCTCGACTCAATCCCACGGCCTCGATAGAGCACAGTATCTCGTTCATTTCCCCACCTGCCCGATGCGATAGCGAGGCAGGTGGGGAGGTCTCACAATGTGAGACTAGTTCACTTCAGATTCTTCCGCAGAAACGCCAGCGTCCGCGGCCAGCCATCCTTGGTCGCCGCGATGTTCGCCGCTTCCTCGGCTTCGTCACGCGTGGGCTTGGGATCGCCCTGCGCACGCAGGAAGCCGTGCACCGCGCCTTCGTAGTTCCGCGCTTCGTACGTCTTGCCGTTCGCCTTCATCAAGGACTCGATCTCCGGCATCATCGCGCCGATACGCGCATCCTTGCTGCCGTTGAGCAGCATGACCGGCTTCGAGATCTTCCTGATCGAATCGGCGTCCACCGACGCCGGCACCGCGGCCGTGGTCGCCGTGGCCGGGGTACCCCCCTTCGTGTATGGCGCGCCGTAAAACGCCACGCCACCCGAGAAGCCCTTCACGCCGCCGTTCACGGCATGCGCGAACACCGTCTGCCCACCCCAGCAGTACCCGATCACCGCGTACTTCTGCTGCGCACTCGGCAGCATCATCGCGTAGTTGGCGGCGGCGTTGATGATCTGGTTGCGCTCGGTCGTGTTCACACCGGCGATGATGCGCCGCGCCGTGTCCGCGTTGAGTTCCACCGAGCTCGGGCCACCGCGGGCGCGCGACAGGAAGTCGGGCGCGATGGCGATGAACCCGTCCGCCGCGACCTGATCGGCCACACCGCGCACCCAGGTGGAGAGGCCGAAGATCTCGTGCACCACCACCACCACCGGCGCCTTCTGCCGGCTGTCCTTCGCAAAGGGATACACCACCCAGGCCATCAGCGTGTCGGGCGTGCCGGCCATGGGGATTTTCACCCATTCCGCGTGACGCGGTGAATTCTTCAGCCGTTCGGCGGCCGCGTTGTTGGACGCCGGCAGGCTGAGATCCTGGAACGTGGTCGCCGCGGTGACTTGCGGCGCCGCCAGATCGGCCGCGCTCATGTGCGCCATGTGGTCATCCATGGCGTCGGCCGACGGGCCTCGGGTGTGCTGCGCCGTGTGCAGGCCGGAAACGTCGCCGGCCTCGGGTGCACCGGTACGGGCCAGGGCCTTGGAGGCGGGCGGGGCCGAGCGCTGCACGGTGCAGGCTCCGGCCACCAGGAGCAGAAACGGCAGGGAAAGCCGACGGGACATCGGGAACGTCCTCGCAAAAGGTGGGAACAGCCTGCGAAATGTAACACGGCAATTCCCACCTCAGGAGGCGCTACGGGAGCCTCTGGAGAGCCCCCGCAACGCCCGGTCGACGCCGCGCGGTACTCAGAAGCGCACGCCGAACCCGATGCTGGCGAGCCAGGGATCGACACCCACCGCCGAGACTTTTTTCCCGTTCAGCAGAACGTCCGATCCGATGGTGACTTTCTTGAGGTCGAGGTTGAGAAACTTGCCCGGCAACAGACGGATGTCCGCCCCCACCTGTCCCGCCACACCCACCGAACTCTTTTCGAGATCGAGTTTGCCGACGTTGGCCACGGCGATATCGACATCGGAGATGAGCGTGAGATTCACACCCGCGCCGATATACGGCCGGACGAGTCCATCGGGGAGCAGGTGATACTGCAGAAGCAGGGTGGGCGGAAGATGCTTGAAGCTGCCGATCTTCGTGCCGTTCAATTTCACGTCATGCTGCTGCGGATACGTGAGAACGAGTTCCGTCGCCAGGTGTTTCGCGAAGAACCAGCTCACGTCGACATCGGGAAATATCTTGTCGCTGACCGTGATCCTGTCGGCCGGCACGCCCAGTGACGGAATCGCGTCCGACTTGTCGGCGGCGGTGAGAGAAAGTGCCCGTATGCGGATCATCCACGAGCCTTCGGTGCTCTGCGCGGCAGCTGGAACCGCGACGAGCACCGACGAAATCACGGCGACGGCGAATGCGAGCGGAATGAAACTGGAAATGAAACGCGGAATGAAACGATGACGGAACGGCGTGACGCCTGATGTCCGCATGAAGACGACTCCCGTATCGGAGAAGAAGGGCATCCGGTCGTGAGAAACAACACTGTACATGCTGCACATGCAGCCGTGACCGGACCCGCCAACGTAGCCTTCTCCGCGACATGCGTTCTGTCGGGTAAATACCTGACAGAACGTCGGCGTTCATCATGAACATGCGACCGAAATGATGACCGGGGATGATAGGGTAACCGCACTCCGCGGTGTCTCATGGGCAGGAGGAGGGAATCATGCAGATATCCAGATACCATGCGGCCATCGCCGGGGCGATCGGCGCCGCGATCATCACCATGGGTGCGGTTCCGGCGTACGCACAGATCACCGACGTCACCCGCAGCCAGGTGGCCGATACCCGTCGTCTCACCTTCGGGTACCTGTGCGACAACAACTTCGTGTTGCGCAACGATGGCGAACGACCGGTCGATGTCGAACTCGCCGTCGACAAGGCGAACGACAAGACCCGGCTCACCGTTGCCGCGCACGAGCAGGTCCAGTTCACGTCGACGTCGAAGGAAGACGTGGCCTTGTGGGTGGACGACAAGCTCGTGGCCAAGGCCGAGAAGGACAAGCGCAGCTGCAAGGACGTGCAGGGCAACGCCTCGGTGGCGGTCGCTCCGCTCGAAGTGCAGCAGAACGATCGTGACGGACGCGCGCGATACGCGAACTATCCGTATTTCGATCCGTGGTTCTATGGAGCGTATGGCCCGTGGGGGTACGGCGGGATGGGCGCCTTCGGTTACCGGCCGTTCTATACCGGATATGTCGGTGTGCCGATCGTGATCACCCGCGGCGGTGGGCGCAGGCGGTGAACAACGCCTGTTCCAGCTCCGATCCGGTGAAAGGCTTCGGCAATACGATGCTGATGCGCTGCTGATCGCCGGGCTGCAGTTCGTGATCGAGGTAGCCCGTGGTGAGAATGATCGGAAGGGTGGGGTGCAGCTGCGCGGCGATTGTCGCCAGTTGCACCCCGGACATCCCGGGCATGGCCAGATCGGTCATGAGGCAATCGAAGGACGCACCGTCTTCCGCCAGACAGGCGGCGGCTTCCTGCGGATCGCCAAGGGCGGTCACCTTCCATCCCAGGCGTTCGAGAACGCGCCGCGCGGCCGTGAGGACCGCAAATTCGTCGTCCACCACCAGAATGTGCCGCCTCCCGTGTGCCACACCGGACATGCCTTCGCGCGATGCGCGCACGGGCTGTGTCTGCACGCTGTGCATCAGTGGCAGATAGATCGCCATCGTGGTGCCGGCACCCGGCCGGCTGTGTGGCACGACGATGCCGCCCAACGCCGTGACGGTGGTGTGCACCATGGCCAACCCGAGTCCCGTACCGCGTCCCACCGATTTGGTGGTGAAGAACGGTTCGAAGGCTCTGGCGATGGTGGCCTCGTCCATGCCCGTGCCGGTGTCCTTCACCTGCAAGGCGGCGACGAACTGCTCGCCGCCGAATGCACTGGCGAGCACGGGATCGTCGCGCACGGGAACTCCCGACGCCGAGATGTGCAGTGTGCCGCCGTTGGGCATCGCATGGGCCGCGTTCGTCGCGAGGTTCAGCAGCACCTGCTGGATCTCGCCGGCCTCGGCCCGCACGACCACGGAGGGCTCACTGACACACCGCAGTTGCACCCATCCGGGCAACGTGGCGCGCAACAGGCGTTCCGTCTCCGTCAGCAGTTCCCCCAGATCGAGGGCGCGTCGTTCCTGCAGATCGGAGCGGGTGAAACTCAGAATGCGTCGTACGAGCGTGCGGGCACGTTCCGCCGCCTGCTTCACATCATCGAGAAAGGGGGTGGCGTCGCTGTCGTCGGGCAGTTGTGTGCGGGCGGCCTCGGTGTTGCTGAGGATGGGTTGCAGCAGATTGTTGAAATCGTGCGCAATGCCGCCGGCGAGTGTGCCGATGGCGGCCAGGCGTTGCCCCTGTTCCAGTCGCGCTTCGAGAAACCGCTCGCGACCCACGTCGCGCAGGGTGGCCAGCAACTGCGTCACGGTGCCCTGTTCGTCGCGCACGAGCGAGATGGTGCCCGAGAGCTGCATGACCGAACCGTCGGCCCGTTTCCAGTCGCAGGTGCCGGCCCAGGGTGAGCCCGCCCGGACGATGGTCCAGGGAGCATCGTCCCACGGAATGGTTTCGGTGGTCAGCAGCCGTTGCGCGGCGAGATTGGTGGTGGCGATCGATCCGTCGATGTTGAGCAGCAGGACGTAGCCATCGCTCTGATTGATGGCATGGGCAATGCGCACCGAGGCTTCCTCGGCCGCGGCGCGGGCCAGGGCCTCGCGGGCCAGTCCATCGAAGATGGCGGTGATGGCGAGCGAGAGCGCAGCGGCCAGCAGCACGGTGATGATGCCGTTCACCACCATCATCGAGAGCGTCTGGGGATTGTGCGCCGCCCACGCCAGTGCGCCCTTGGCCACCGCCACCGTGGCCATGATGTAGACGAACGCCACGATCGCGGTGGCCAGCAGTGCCGCGCGTCGTCCGATCAGTGTCGCCGTGAACACCGGAAAGACCACCAGCCACACGGGCGCCACGGCATCGAGTCCGTAACCGAACAGAAAGTAGCTGCCCAGCGCGAGTGGCAGCGTGGCGAGGACCGTGGCGCGCGTCGCAAAAGGCAGACGACGTGCGAACAGCGCGATGACGATCAAGGTGTAGGCCGCCGTGTCCAGCGCCACCACATCGTAGTCGCCGATGCGCAGGGCCAGCAGCATGCTGGGGACGTAGGCTATCAGCCCAAGGACCGTCAGCCAGAGCAGCAGGGCGGAAAAGATGCGCCGCCGCCAGGCGTCCACAGGGGAGCCAGCCGGTGGCGCGATCCAGTTCAGGAGAATGGCGAAGCGGTTGTCGCGAGGTTGATTTGGCATACGGACATCGGACAGTTTTCAGATATGATAACGAACGGGCTGGTTTCCGCATTCCTGCTTGCGGTGTCGGGAGCGATGTTCATGACACCGCCACCGGCAGGTGCGAAGACGGGTGTGACGCAGGTCGCACATCCTCTGTGTGTGGCGGCGGACGCGTTTCTGCGTACCGATCGCCAGATGAAAACCGTCATCGAGCCGGATACCGTGAACGACTGGCGCACCCGCAAACGACAGACGGGATGCCGGATCACGGCTGCGGGCGGTACGACACGTGGGGTGCAGCCGGAAGCGGTGTATTTCTACGAGCGGGTGCGTGCTTCCGGGTGGGTGCGTACTCCCGAACCGCGTGACGCGCCAACGGAAGCGTCACTGCGGTTTCGCAAGGACAACGCCGATTGCCTGTTCAACTTCTACGGACCGGCGATGCTCATGACCGACGCGGAGGAAGCCGTCGGTGATGCCCGTGTGCTCGCGCCTGGTGAGGTGCGTTATCACGTGTACGTGATGTGCATGCCCGCGCAGCCGGCGGCGCCGCGGGACACGAGCGACCGGCTGGTGGAGTTCTGAGCGGCGGTCCTGCGCCGGTGCGTTTTTCTCAGACGTTTCTCCCGTGCGTTTTTCAGAGGCCACTGTGCGTCGTGGCACCACGATGTGCCGGCCCGACCAGCTTCACGTATTTCTGCAGCACGCCACCCCGCGCATGATGCGGTACCCGATGTGATGGGAGTCCGGCGAGCCGTGATGCGAGTGCTTCGTCGGACAGTTCGACCGTGATACGCCGCGCCTCCGGGCGCGCATCGATGGCGATGATGTCGCCGTCACGGAGGACGGCGATGGGGCCGCCGTCGGCCGCTTCCGGGCCGGCGTGTCCGATGCAGAGACCACGCGTGGCGCCGCTGAATCGTCCGTCGGTGAGCAACGCGACTCTGGCGCCCATGCCCTGGCCGTACAGAAGCGCCGTGATACCCAGCATCTCCCGCATGCCCGGTCCACCGCGTGGGCCTTCGTTGCGGATGACGAGCACATCGCCGGCATCGTAGGCACGATCGCGCACGGCCACCAGCGCGGCTTCCTCGCTTTCGAAGACGCGGGCCGGACCGCGATGCACGAGTGTGCCGAGTCCGGCCGTCTTGAGCAGTGCGCCATCGGGACAGAGGTTGCCGGTGAGCACCGTGACGCCGCCGTCCATCGAGAGCGCGTCGCTCACGGCATGCACGACGCGGCCATCCACCGGCGCCGCATCGGTGAGCTCTTCGGCCAGCGTGCGCCCGGTGAATGTGAGACACTGTCCGTGCAGGGCATCGGCATCGAGCAATGCCCGCAGCACCACGCCGGCGCCGCCCGCGTAGTGGAGGTCGCGCGCGAGATACCGTCCACCAGGCTGCAGATCGGCAATGAGCGGTGTGCGCCGGAACACCGCGGCCACGTCGTCGAGCGTGAACGAGATGCCCGCTTCGTGCGCGATGGCGGGAATGTGCAGCGCCGCATTCGTGGAACCGCCGGTGGCCGATACCACAGCGCAGGCATTCTCCAGCGCCTCGCGGGTCACGATGTCCCGTGGACGTGGGGCATCGTTCATCACGGCGCGCATGAGTGCGGCCGCGGCGCGGCGCATGAGCGGTGCCCGTTCGCTGAAGACCGCGGGCACCATGCTGGACCCAATGGGCGCGAGACCGATGGCTTCCGACACCATGCCCATGGTGTTGGCCGTGAACTGTCCGGCGCACGATCCCGCCGACGGCAGACAGGCGTGCGCCAGGGCTTCGAGTTCTTCCGTGCTGGCTTCACCCGCGAAGACCTTGCCGATGGTCTCGTACGTTTCCGCCACGTTGGTGTCACGGCCCTTCCAACGCCCGGGCAGGGCCGCACCGCCATGCACGAACACCGCGGGCACGTTGCAACGCACCATGCCCATCATCAGGCCGGGCAGATTCTTGTCGCATCCGCCGATGGCGAAGATACCGTCCCACTGATGCGCTTCGGTGCTCGCTTCCACGCTGTCGGCAATGAGTTCACGCGACACCAGCGAGTAGCGCATGCCGCTGTGGGCGATGGAGAGGCCATCGGACACCGAGACCACCGGACACTCGTGGGGCATGCCGCCGCCCGCGTAGATGCCCGTCTTCGCATGCTGCGCCTGATCGCGCAGGTTCATGTTGCACGGGCTCATCTCGCCACCGGTGTGGAATACGCCGATGTGCGGCCTGGTGATCTCTTCGGCGCTCTGACCCAATGCCTCGAGGAAGGCGTGCGTCGTGGCGCGGATGGTGCCTTCGTAGATCGCCGCCGAGCGGAAGCGCCGGGTCATGCCGCAGGGCCGTCGGGTGTGGTGTGCACGGCCGACTGAGTGGAATCCGGCGTAGTATCCCCCGTGGTATCCCGCGCTGTCATCGGCCCACGGAGCATGCGAATGAGTCGTGAGGCGTCTCCTTCGGCGCCGACGTCTGGATGCGAGAGGGCCTCGCGGTATCGCGCGAGCGCGGCGCGCGTGACAGGGATGTCGGCGCCCACGTCCTCCGCCAGCCGCGCGACCTGCTCGATATCCTTCCGGAACGTGCCGACGGCCCCGAGGCGCGGTGTGTCGATGTTCGCGGCCATGCGTGGTCCGAAGATCTGCAATGGCAACGAGTCGGCAAAGCCGCCCGCCAGCGCCGCCGGCAGGCGTGAGGCATCGACACCGGCGCGTTCCGCGAAGGCCAGCGTTTCGGCGATCACCATGAGATTGCACGCCACGATCTGCTGATTGCAGCTCTTGGCCAGTTGACCGGCGCCGTTGTCACCCATGTGCGTGACGCGCTGCGCGAGCGCATCGAACACCGGGGCTGCCCGCGCGATGTCGTCGGCGCGGCCGCCCGCGAAGATGATGAGACGACCCGCGCGTGCCGCGGGCACTCCACCGGAAACCGGAGCATCGATCCAGTGCGCACCCGATTCGGTGGTCAGCCGCGTGGCCATGCGCGCGGTGGCATCGGGAGCGATGCTCGAAAGATCGACGAGCAGCTGACCCGCGCGCATGCTCGACGCGATTCCCGGTGTGCCGTTCGGTGTTTCGTTCGGCGTTCCGTTCGACGTTCCGTTCGATGCCTCTTCCGATGCACCGAACAGCACCGATGCCACGGCGCTGGTGTCGGTGAGACAGGTGCAGACGATGTCGACCCGACGGGCGAGGTCCTGCATGCTCTCCGCCACGACCGCACCCGCGGCCACGAGCGGCGCCAGTTTTTCCGGCGAGCGATTCCACACCACCACCGTGCGTCCACATTCGAGCAGACGCTCCACCATGGGGGCGCCGATGAGGCCCGTGCCGATGAAGCCGATGGAGACGGTGCTGGAGGCCATCGGTGTGGCGTTGGATGCGTGCATCAGCCGTTCAGATGCAGGCCGTTGTCCATGCGGATGATCTCGCCGGTGATTCCGGCGGGGCCCGCAATGAGAAACACGGTGAGTTCCGCCACTTCGGTGGGGGTGAGCAGGCGCTTGAGCGGTTGTGTCTCCAGATACGTCGCTTCCACGGCGGCGAGTGCGTCGGTGCTGAGGACCCGGCTGGGCAGTCCACCGGCCACATATCCTGGCGCAATGGCATTCACGCGGATGTGTGGTGCGAGCGCGCGGGCCATCGAAATGGTGAGGGTGCTGACGGCGCCCTTGCTGGCCGCGTATGCCACCGACGATCCGACACCGGAGATGCCGGCGATGGACGAATAGTTGACGATGGCGCCCCGACCGCTGCGTTCGAGTCCGGCGCGGCAGGCGCGGATCATCTGGAAGGTGCCGAGCACGTTGACGCTGTTCGTGCGTCCGAATTCACTCGACGGGAGCGCTTCGAGATCGGCGTGCGGCACGAAGCGGGTGGTGCCGGCGCAGTTCACGAGTCCGTCGATCTGTCCCATGTGCGTTTCGAACGCCACCGCCGCGGCTCGGCAGGAGGCGTCGTCGGTGACATCGACTTCCACCACCAGCGCGTCCTGGCCGAGCGCCTGACAGGACGCGGCGACGGCATCGGCGTCGGCGCGCGTATCGGGCAGTGTACAGACACCCACACGCCATCCGGCGCGGGCGAAGGCGGTGGCGCAGGCCGCACCGATGCCGGTGGCCGCGCCCGTGATGAGGACAGCGGGAGACGTGGGGCAGGTGGTCATGGTGTCGTTCAGGGGAGGCGCGTGGATACGAAGTCCCAGACACGCGAGGCGCCGAAGTGCATCGCGTTCACACGGCCCTTCGCATCACGGGTGAACCAGACGGCATTGTCGGAGCCGTCGAAGGCATCACGGAAGGTGGGAACGAGGGAATCGACCACGCCGACACGCGGGCTCACGGTGAGGACCGATCCCTCGACGGTCACCACGAACGTGTTGCCGATCTCGTCGCTGCGATATCGTCCGGCATACGCGGCGAGTTCGGTGGGCGTTGGTTTCCAGGCGCTCTGTGCACGCCAGACGTAGATCACCGAATCGCCATCGGAGGTGACCGTGCGGATGGTGCGGGTGCGGCCGTCCCTGTCCATGGCGAGACGCACGCGGAGGTTGCCCATGAGCCACGTGCCGTCACGCAGGGCGCGCAGCGGGGTGTTGCCCTGGCGCAGACGACCACCGGCGGTATCGAGTGTGGTCACGGCATGCCAGCGCGTGTCTTCGTACAGACCGCGCCACGGAAGCAGGGCCGCCTGGTCGGCCACAACGGTGTCTGCCGCCGCCGCACGGGGCAGGGTCGGATTCAGTGCATCGACGAGCTGACGGGTGTACTGCGTGGCGCCCGCGCCGGCCACATTGCACAGCACCGCGATGGAGAGATCGCCGAGTTGGGGATACCGCGCGAGATAGGTGGAATATCCCGCCGTCGATCCCGAATGCGCGATCTCCAGGGTGCCGCGATAGCGACCCACGGTGAGCCCCAGAGCGTACGCGATCTCGAGGCCGCTATTGAGGCGCATCTGTCGCGTGAGGGAATCCACGACCGCGGCGCCAAGGGTCTTCTTCGTGAGGGCATCGTTCCAGCGCAGCCAGTCGCCCACGGTGGTGAGCAGTCCACCGGCGGCGATGATGTTGTCGGTGGGCATGTCGATGCGCCAGCCGTCGGATGCGCGGCGATATGCCTGCGCGAGGCCCGGCACGATGCGGGTGAAATCGTCGCGCCAGCGTGTATGCGTGAGCCCCAGCGGTGTGAAGATGCGATCGCGACTGAAGTCGGCGAACGACTGACCGCTCACGCGCTCGACCAGAGTACGCAGCAGCAGGAAGCCCGAGTTGGTGTACGAGTAGTGTGCACCCACGGGATAGTTGAGCGCTTTCTGTGCCGTGATGACGCTGTACACGAACGGCTGCGTGTGCACGCGTGTGCCGCGCGGCCATCCTTGCCACGCCATCAGGTTGCTCCATTCGCGGAGCCCGCTGGTGTGCGTGAGCAGATGGCGTACCGTGATGGGGCGATCGTACACCGGGAGTTCGGGGAGATATTTCCGGGCATCGTCGTCGAGCCCGAGTTTGCCGTCTTTCACCAGCAGCATCACGGCGGTGGCGGTGAACTGCTTGGCCACCGATCCCGATTCGAGAATCGTGGCGGGGGTGATGGGGCGCTCCCCGGCGATGTCGGCCATGCCATAGCCGCGCTCGAGGAGGGTCGTGCCGCCGCGGGCGACACCGACGGCGCATCCAGGGCCGTGGGTGTTGTTCCAGGCACCGAAGATGCGATCGGCCGTGGTCACCAGATCGATGTCCTGGGCGGCGAGCGGCCGGGGAGCCGCGATCTGGGCGGCGGCCGCGAGCAGGGCCGGTGCGACGGCGCGCAGGGAAAGGGGGAGGGGGCGCATGTCGCGAATGTATCGCGTATCTTTCGGGTATGCCCATCTACGTCTACGAAACACTCCCCGGGACGCAGGGGGAAACGCCCGAGCGTTTCGAAGTGCGTCAGTCGATGTCGGACGCACCGCTCGTCGCGCATCCGGAAACGGGCCAGCCCGTGCGTCGGGTGCTGTCGGGGGGACTGGTCACCTTCACCAACGGCGCCGGTGGCGACACCTGCGCCATGCCCGCGGGGCGCGGTGGCATGCCCACGATGGGGTGTGGCGCGGGCAATTGCTGCATGAACTGACCATGCCGGCCAAAAAATCGGCCGCGAAGGCGCCGCAGTCGGCTCCCTACGAGACCGGTGCGTGGGCCGACGCGTTTGCGCCGCGTGCGCGTGGTGAGCGTCGGTACTGGCTCATCAAGTCGGAGCCCGGCGTCTTCTCGTTCGACGACCTGTTGCAGTCACCGAAGCAGACCACCTGCTGGGACAGCATCCGCAATTCGGCGGCGCGCAATTTCCTGCGCGACGGCATGAAGGTCGGCGATCGTTGCTTCTTCTATCACTCGAACGCCGAGCCGTCGGCCATCGTGGGTGTGTGCGAGGTGGTGAAGGAGGGGTATCCCGATCACACGGCCTTCGATCCGTCGCACGAGTACCACGACGGGAAGTCCGATCCCGCGACGCCGACCTGGTTCATGGTGGATGTGAAGGGAATCGTGGCCTTCGAAACACCGGTCACGCTGCCGCAGATCAAGGCCGATCCGGCATTGTCGCAGATGGCGTTGCTCCGGGTGAGCCGACTGTCGGTGGTGCCGGTGACGCCCGCCGAGTGGCGGCATGTCTGCGCGCTGGGAGGCGTGAAGCCGTAGGGCGTTGGCTTCCGGTGGTGGGGACCGGAAACCTTCTGGCGTTCAGCCGTGACTGACACGACGCAACCTGTGGTTTCCGTCGTGTCACTCATTCCGAAAGGTCTTTCATGTCCCGCCTGCTCATTTCCGTGGCCGCTGCGTTGTGCATGGCCGCCCCGCTCGCCGCTCAGCCCGCATCGCCTCTGCTCGGGAAATGGTCGATCGAGTGGGAGCTCGGTCGTCGTGTCGAGGATGGTGTTCCTTCGCCCATCCGGGCGAGTGGTGTCCTGACCGTGGTCGCCTCCGGTGATTCCCTGCTTGGCACCTTCGAAGTCACGCAACGATCCGACAATGCCACGCCGCCCAAGCCATTCACCGTGGGCGGTCGTGTCACCGCCTCGGGAGCGGCGTTCGTTCAGCGATCCGAGGCGCGACTCAACATGAACGGCCAGGAGATGGTCCGCGAGGCTCTCACGACCTGGACGATGCGGGCGAACGGCGACCAGCTCGAAGGATCGCTGTCGCGTGAGATCTCGGGTATGCAGATCAGTGTCGAGCCCACACCGGTGGCGGGCAAGCGTATTCCGGGGTGAGTTCGGGGCTGGTCCGGCGGGTTCTGCGCCGGATCGTGATCGGCCGCGAGTGGAGGGCGAGCCCCGACCATTGAGGGGCCGCCTGCGGCGGCGATACCTGCAGGATGAACCGCTGGATACCTGCAGGATATCCCTGGTGGCCAGTTGGTTTTTTGAGGATTGAACTACGGGGAACAACGGTCGTGGTGGAACCGCACGACCGTTGTTCCATTTTTCAAATCATTCCCGCGACATCCTCGCCGCCCGCACGGGACCAATCCTGCTTTTATCCGGCTGTTCATCCTGCTGGCATCGCGCCCGCAGGGCGCCCCTCAAACGTGCGGCCCGCCCAATAGCCAGCTATCCGGACGCGCCCGGTCACGTGACCGCTTACCGGGGCCTCGCCCGCAGGTACTGAGCCGGCCATGGCCCCTCGACACCGAGCTGGTGCGCGGCGAGCAGGGGCCAGTGCGGATTGCGCAATACTTCCCGCGCCAGCAGCACCATGTCGGCATCGCCGTCGGCCACGATCGATTCGGCCTGCTGCGCCTCGGTGATGAGTCCGACCGCGGCGGTCGCGATCCCGGCCTCCTGACGGAGGCGTCGCGCAAAGGGCACCTGATACCCGGGACCCACACTGATCTGCTGGTGAGCAACGAGTCCACCCGATGAACAGTCGATGAGATCGACACCGAGCGTGCGCAGACGCTGGGCGAGCAGCACCGATTCGTCCACTGTCCAGCCGTCCTCGGCCCAGTCGGTGGCGGAGATGCGTACGATCACCGGCAACTCATCGGGCCATACGGCGCGGATGGCCGCGGAAACTTCGCAGGTGAGACGGACACGGTTGTCGAAACTGCCACCGTAGACGTCGGTGCGCCGATTGGTGAGCGGCGACAGGAACTGATGCAACAGATAGCCGTGCGCGGCATGCACTTCGGCCACCTTGAAGCCCGCGGTCAGCGCACGACGCGCCGCTGCGGCGAAGCCCTCGATGACCTGCGCGATGCCATCGGCCGTGAGCGCGTGCGCCTCGGGATAGTCGGGAGAATACGCGATCGCACTGGGCGCCATCACGTTTGCCCATCCGCCCTCCGCCACGGGCACGGCACCATGCCCGTCCCACGGACGACGTGTGCTCGCCTTGCGTCCGGCATGCGCGAGTTGGATGCCGGCCACACTGCCCTGCGCATGAATGAAGTCGGTGATGCGCCGCAGCATGGGAATGTGGTCGTCCGACCAGACGCCCAGGTCCTGTGGGGAGATGCGTCCTTCCGGCACCACGGCCGCGGCTTCGGTGATCACCAATCCCGCACCACCGGTGGCGAAGGCACCGAGGTGCACGAAGTGCCAGTCGGTGGCCAGTCCATCGATGGCGGAATACTGGCACATGGGCGAGACACCCACGCGATTGCGCAGCGTGAGCGCGCGGAGGGTGAGCGGCGAGAAGAGTTCGGACATGCCTGAGACTGGATGGTGCGCGGCGATGAGGGCAGATGGGATGTGCAATATCGCCGATCGATCCCAGTGCTGGGAAACCCCGAACCCGGAAGGCCTACGGTGAAGAACCGAGTCGCACGGGCGGACGGAACGCGCGGACAACCGCGCGAAGTTCCGGGAGGGCGAGATGTACGTACATGATCCCCTCGCCGTCGACCGTAACGGCCGACATGAACTGAAAGCCGGGACCATCACCCTCGGTCCAGATGATTTTTCCGGTGCGATCGAGAATCCAGAGCAACCGGTCGGAAACACACAGATACGACCCGCAGCGCGTGGGCGGTCTTGATACCACCGCGTCCAACGATGTTTTCCAGAGCAAACGTCCATCCTGCAGAGAGCGGCTCTCGAGGGTATCGGGCCCCCCGGACAGGACGATCTGCCCATCGAAAATCAGCGGTGGACCTGCAATGCGCGGCGTATTCGGACTGCTCAGCGTCGTCTGCCAGAGCGGGCTGCCGTCCGACAGCCTGAAGGCCAGCAGACGACCAAGAACCGTGGAGACGATCACACCATCGCTCGAGACTCCGGCTCCCCACATGGTCATGTCGTCGGCATAGGCGCCCGATCCGGCCAACGACTGTCGCCAGCGCTCGACGCCCGTGCGTCGGTCGAGTGCCAGCAAAACATCATTTCCTTCACCAGCCACTCTGATGGGATAGATCACGAGTTGACCAGCGATCACGGGGGCATAGACAGTCATCGCCACGGAGCGACTCCACAGCGTCGCTCCCGTGCGGGCATCGAGCGCACTCACCGAACCCAGGGGGTCGTTCGCCACGAACACTGTGTCGCCAGCCACGGCCGGCGACAGCTTGCCGACCTCTCCCGAAGAGCCATACGTCCAGCGGATGGCACCGTTTCTGGCATCGAGCCCGTACAGCGTGTGATATGGCACGATGATCACGCCACTCGTGTGCAGCAGGCGCTCCGCCCGCGCGATCGTGTTGCCGACCGGTTGCTCCCACAGCATGCGTCCGGTGCGTCGTTCGTGGGCCACCACACGATTGCCATGCACCGCCACGAGCATCGTGTCCACAACCACCGGAGCGATCAGGCTCGCACCATCGGCTTCCCAGATGAGGGTGCCATGGTCGTCGGGATCAGGCATCCCTGGCGCGGTACCCGAATCACGGCAGGCCACGGCAAACACCACCCCGCCGAGCATCAGGATGCTGTTCATCAGCATCCTGCCCAATCGAAGTCCATGAAGTACCATGCTGCAGAATACCGTCGGATCCCGCACATTTCGATGGCGGATATCACAAACCCGGTCTGGCACAGGTGCATTCCCACTCCCCCATTCTCCTCGGCATCGCGTTCGTCGCGCTCATCGCCGCCCTGACGGCGTTCGGTCGACGTTTGCCCGTGCCGGCCCCCGTCCTGCAGGTGCTCGCCGGGCTGGGGCTCGGGTTCCTCCCCGACGTCACCGTGCCGGAGCTCGAGCCCGACCTGGTCTTCTTCGTGTTCCTGCCACCGATTCTGTGGGCGGCGGCCTACTTCACCTCGCTGCGGGAGTTCAAGGCCAATCGCCGTCCCATCGCGCTGCTGGCGGTGGGACTGGTGGTGGCCACCACACTGGGTGTGGCCTGGATGGCCCGGGCATTGTTTCCGGGCATGCCCTGGGCCGTGGCCGTGGCGCTGGGGGCCATCGTCTCGCCGCCCGATGCGGTGGCCGCGGCGGCGGTGGTGTCACGCCTGCCCGTGCCACGACGGGTGATCGTGATTCTCGAAGGAGAAAGCCTCGTCAACGATGCGTCCGCGCTCGTGCTCTACCGGTCGGCGGTGGTGGCGGCCGTCACCGGCGTGTTCAGTCTGGGCGCATCCATCGTGCGCTTTTTCGTGGACGCCGGCGTGGGCACGCTCGTGGGGTTGCTGGTGGGATGGCTGTTCATCCGCGCCGCGCGTCGTACACGTGATGAACTCGTCGAAACGCTGCTGCTGCTGGCCGCCCCCTATGCCGCCTGGATGATCGCCGAGACGCTGAACGTCTCCGCGGTGCTGGCGTGCGTGGCGGGGGGACTGTACGTGCGACAGCATCTGTCCACCGCCATCACGCCCAAGTCCCGCCTGCAGTCGAACACGGTGTGGGAAGTGCTGATCTTCGTGTTGAATGCGATGATCTTCGTGCTGCTGGGCATGCAGTTCGCGAAGCTGCTGCGCACCAGTACGCCCGACGAGTTGCCGCACTACCTCGTGCCGGGCCTGATCATTTCGCTGGTCGTCATCGGGGCGCGTCTCGTCTGGGTGCCCATCGTCGGCTATCTGCCGCGGCTGTTCGATCGCGACCGGGCACGTCGCGAGGCCGTGTCGCCCAAGGCGGTGATGCTGGTGGCCTGGACCAGCATGCGGGGCATCGTCTCACTGGCCACGGCGCTGGCCCTGCCGCTCACGCTGGCCGACGGCAGCGCGTTCCCGTTCCGTGAGGAAGTGCTGTACGTGACCATGAGTGTCATTCTCGTCACGCTGGTCGTGCAGGGATGCTCACTGGCGCCGATCATCCGGGCGTTCAATTTCCAGCCTGAAACGCGGCATCACGACGAGGAGCAGTTCGCCCGCATGGAAGCGCTGCGTCGTGCATCGGAAGAACTCGAGGACGCCGCGCGGGAAGGGGCGCTGAGTCAGACCGACGTGACATGGCTGCGCAGCGAACTGCGGGAACGCCTGGAACATCATCGCGATCCGCAGGCGGCGCACGCGCGACATCATGTGCGTTCACGCATGCGGGAGGCGGAACGGCGTCTGCTCGTCCGTTTGCGCAACGAAGGCGCGATCTCCGACGAGGTGCTGCGTGAGCTCGAACAGGAACTCGATCTGGACGCGCTGCGGGGCGATCACGTCGATGCCAACACCGATCCACGCCAGGTGGCCGCACACTGAATCCCGGGCATCCCGTCAGGGGATCGCCACACCCTCCGCCGCGGGGGGCACGCGGGTGGTGCCTTCGGGCAACCGCTCGAAGCGACTCAGGCGTTCCACGTCGATGGCCAGCGCATCGTCCGTGCTGGTGGTGAAGATGCTGGCATATCGCGCGTCCCAGGTGATCTCGTCCCAGCGATAGGAGGTCCGCACCGAGATGTGCGTGGAGAACGTTTCTTCGTGTGCCGTGATGAGCACGAGGATCTCGGCGTCGCCGCTGCACAGCCGTTCGGGTGTGACACCGTGCAACGGGCTTTCGGCCGTGATCGGGTGCACGACGGTCCAGTGCAGCGGAAAGAACGGGACATTGTCGCGCTCGAGCGGCAGCGGATGGAAGTTGCGCTCGCGCTTGCCGTCGACCTCCTCGTACCACGACAGGCTCATGCCCACCCGCACGTCGGTGAGTTCACTGGGCAGCTCGTTCACGAACCGGAACATCAGGCCGCGGCCGCCTTCGTACGGAGCGATGACCGCCGACTCACTGAAACGCAGACGTGCGCGCGGCCGGGTGAGGCGCGCGATCACCAGACCGGCGACGATCATGCCGATGAGCGGCCCGAGCAGCGTCTGCACGACGGTGAGCAGATGCGCCGCACTGCCCACGGCGTGCAATCCGTCGGTACCGGTGGTGGTGAACGCACCGACGCTGTAGACGAAGGCGCGCAGGAAGGGATCGTCGAGTCCCAGCGTGCCCGTGCCGGCAATGGCCTCGCTGCCCAGCGAGCCGTAGGCCAGCGCGAAGATGCCGTTGATGAGCAGCACACCGCCAACGGTCCAGAGCAGGAAAACGCTCCACGGCGTATTGAGCGCTTCGAGGTAGAGCCGTTCGGTGCGCTGCGCGCCGAGTCCGTACTTGCGGGCGGTGAGACGGCCGTTCTTGGAGAGAAAACGACCGCGCGTCTGCTGGGCCACCACCCGGCCGAAGCCGAGGTCCTGGTTGGCGGCGCCTGGCACCGCGAACGGCGCGTCAGAGGAAGGGTCGACGGGCGGTAGGGTCATTGGAGGTGTTGGAGCCAGCGGAGCGGTGACGGCGTCGGTCATTGCAAAGTGTCTCATTCCGGCTCGGAAGGCTATCGTCGGGCGGACTCCCTCACACCGTTGATCCCTGCCCCCGCGCCAATCGTGCGGCGCGGTGCTAGCGTTGCTGCATGACCATTTCCCGGGATGAAGAACCGATGCATCGTCGCACCTTCCTGCAGCACGCGGCCACACTCGCGGCCGTATTGCCGGCGGCACCGGTCGCAGGGTCGGTGTTCGGCGCGGCGTGGGGACGCGGGAGGGACAGTGCCGATGTCGGGAGTCCCGTCGCGCCCGTGCGGGTCAACGGGGATCGCCTCAATGGCTGGCTGGCGCAATTCGATCGCATCGGCCGCACAGCGGGCGGCATCAACCGGGTGGCGTACAGTGAGGCCGATCTGGAGGGACGTCGCTTCACGCTCGACCTGTTCCGTCAGAGCGGCCTGACGCCGCGGCTCGATACCCTGGGGAACATCATCGCGCGGGTGCCGGGTACGGATGCCAGGCTGGCACCCATCATGATCGGCTCGCACATCGACTCGGTCACCGATGGCGGCAACTTCGATGGTCCCGTGGGTTCGTTCAGCGCCATCGAAGTGGCGCGGTCGCTGGCGGAGCAGCGTGTGCGATTGCGGCATGCGCTCGATGTGGTGGTGTGGCAGAACGAGGAGGGTGGAACCGTCGGCAGTCAGGGGTTCGTGGGGCTGCTCACAGAGCAGGACCTCGCGCGTGTCGCCCGCTCCGGAAAGACGCTGCGTGAAGGGATCCGCCTCATCGGAGGCGATCCGGACCGCATCGGCGAGAGTGTGAAGAAGAAAGGCGATGTGGCCTGTTACATGGAGTTGCACATCGAGCAGGGTGGATTGCTGGAGCAGGGCGGCCGGCAGATCGGGGTGGTGGAAGGCATCGTGGGGTTGCGGTGGTTCGAGGTCACGATCACGGGATTCTCCAATCATGCCGGCACCACGCCGATGGATCAGCGGCAGGATGCGATGCTGGCCGCGGCCCGTTTCACCGTGGCCATCAACGAGGCCATTCGTGGTGAACCGGGGCGACAGGTGGCCACCGTCGGGCGTGTGAACGTGACCCCGAACACCACCAACGTCATTCCGGGGCAGGTGGTGATGACGATCGATCTGCGCGATATCGACGGCGCGAAACTGGAGCGTTTCGCGGCGCGCTTCCGGCAGATCGCCCAGGAGATCGGAGAAGCCACGCGGACGACGTTCGCGTTCGCGACCAACGCCAACAGTCAGCCGGCACTCTCCGACCCCCGCATCATGGACATCGTCCAGCAGAGCGCCATCGCGCTGGGGTTGTCGCATCAGCGCATGCCCAGCGGCGCGGGGCATGATGCGCAGGAAGTGGCGCATATCGCGCCGATGGGAATGATCTTCGTGCCCAGCGTGGGCGGTATCAGTCACTCCCCGCGGGAATTCACGAAGCCGGAAGACGTCGCGCACGGTGCCGATGTGCTGCTCAACGCCGTGATCGCCGCCGATCGCGCATTGACGTGAGCGTGTCGAGGTGAATGCGGGAGTGAGGGAAACCGTCGAAACCGTGGCCGGTCTGGAGATCGTCACCGGTGATTCGCCATACGCGCTGGTGGAGCATCTCGACCAGATCCTGACCGCGATGCCGTTGCCACCGTTCGACGACGATATCGTGGTGGTGCAGAGTCTGGGCATGGAACGTTGGGTACGGCAGCAATTGGCCCGGCGACGCGGGTGTGCGGCGTCGTTGCGGTTGCCGTTTCCCGCGGCGTTCTGCCGGTCGCTGGCCGACGCGCTGCAGCCCCTCCAGACCATCGACGCGCGCTTCGAGGAGGAAGCGCTCACCTGGCGGCTCTTCTCGCTGCTCAGCGACGAAGCGTTGATGCGGGAGGCCGTGTATGCGCCGCTGCGGCAGTTCCTCTCACGGGCGGACCCGGTGAAACGGTACGGACTGGCCCGTCGCATCAGCGGCCGTTTCGACGAATATCGCCTGTATCGGCCGCAATGGCTGCTCGATTGGGAGTCGGGGAGTGACGCAGCGCTCGCCGAATCGCCGGAGGCGCACGACAATCCGCATGTCACATGGCAGCGGGCGCTGTGGCAGCGGTTGCTCGAAGGCAAAGGAGAGCGGCCACTGCACTTCGCCCGGTGGTTCCTGCAGACGATCGAACGTCTGGAGCAGGCGACCGTGGCTCCCGGAGGATTGCCGCCGAGACTGTCGGTGTTCGGCATCTCCACGCTGCCGCCACTGTTCATCCGTCTGTTGCAGGCGGTGGCGCGGTTCGTGCCCGTGCGTTTCTACGTGCTCATCCCCGATGGGGAGAACTGGCGGCCGGGTGAAGAGCACTCGCCTCTGTTCGAACAGTTCGGGCATGCATCGCGGGAACTGCTCGGCCTCCTGACCACGCCGTCACCCGGCGGCACGGCACCGCGCATGCACCATGTGCGTGCCGCGCGACCATCGGGCGATACGCTGCTGCATCATCTGCAGCGTGCCATGCTGTGGCCGGAGCCAGCTTCGTCCACGTACCTGGTCGCGCCCAACGATCGATCGATCGGCGTGCACATCTGCCATTCGCCGCTGCGCGAAATGGAGGTGCTGCGGGATCAACTGCTGGATGCCTTCGCGTCCGATCCATCGCTCAGACCTCACGATATCCTCGTGATGGTCCCCGACGTGGAACGTTATGCCCCACTCGCGGAGTCCGTGTTCGGGGGGGGCGGCTCCGGCAATCGGATCACCATTCCGTTCCGGGTGGCCGATCGTGCCCTGGCCCGCGAATCCGCGCCGCTGCAGGCATTCGAGCTGCTGCTGGGGTTGGTCACGTCGCGTCTGTCGGCCAGTGAGGTCATGCGCCTGCTCGCGCTGGCTCCCGTGCGTCGCAGGCTCGGTATCACCGTCGCTCAGGTGGAGCACATCACGACGTGGGTGCAGAGTGCCGGCATCCGCTGGGGGTGGGATGCCGCTGATCGTGCCGAACGTCTGGAGCTTCCCGCGTTCGGCGAAAACAGTTGGCGCACCGGACTCGATCGTTTGCTTGCCGGGTATGCCGCCGGCCCCGTCGACGCGATCATCGACGGCCGGCTGCCGGTGGCCGGCGATCTCGCGGGAGACAGCGAGTTGCTCGGCGTCTTTGCGGACTGGGCCGAGCGTCTGGACGAATATCTGCGTCTGCTCAGAACGCCGCGTGTGTTGTCGGAGTGGTCGGTGGTGCTCGAAGCCGTCCTCACCTGGGCCGTCGAACCCGATGGAGCGGCCGAGCGCCGGACGTACGAAGAGATTCTGTCGGAAATCCGCGCGCTGCAGGGCACGCTGCGAAACGCCTGGCCGTCCTTGCCACTCGATGATGATGGCCGTGGCCCCGTCGTGGCTTTCGAGGTGGTGCGGGACTGGCTGTCGTCGGCGATGCAGAGTCGGGAGCACGCCACCGGGTTTCTGACCGGTGGTCTCACGATCTGTGCGATGAAGCCCATGCGGGCCATCCCCCACCGGGTCATCGCCATGCTCGGTCTCGACGATCGCGCCTATCCACGCCGTGAGCGACGACCGGCGTTCGATCTCATCGGCAGCACCCGGCAGCCGGGTGACCGCGATCCGCGCATGGACGACCGGCAATTGATACTGGACACGCTGCTGTGCGCGGAAGATCGCCTGCACATTTCGTATGTGGGTCGCTCGCAGACGAACAATGCCGAGATCGCGCCCTCCATCGTGGTGGCGGAGTTGCTGCAGTATCTGCAGGAGACGGTGCGGACGACGGATGGTGCGCCCCATCCGTCATTGCGCGTGGAACATCGATTGCAGCCGTTCAGTGTGGCCTATTTTGCCACGGCGGATGACCCCACGGCGGCCCTGTTCAGTTATGATGCCGCATTGGCACGCAGTATATCGGATGCATCGGAGCGGCTGGTCGATCCGCCGTTTGTCGGAGTCGGGGCGCACACGGTTTCCGAACGCCTGGTGATCACGCTGGACGATCTCATGGCAGCGTGGTGCAATCCCTCGCGATTTCATGCGGAGCGGGTGTTGCAGTTGTCGCTGCGTGCGGCGCGGGAAGCCGTGCAGGATATCGAGCCCATGCAGATGGACGGTCTTCTCCGGACCCGTGTCCAGCAGCGCATGCTCGAAGATGTGCTGCATCGTGCGCACACGGCCGGTACGCGACGCCTGCTGGTGGAGGCGTCGGGAGAATTGCCTCCCGGTCCGCTCGGCGAAGCGTGGTACGATCGACTGTCGCGACAGATGGCGCCGATGGTGCGACGGATCGGGCGCCCGCAGTTTCTCGAGCCGCTGACCGTGGATGTGGAGAGGCGTGACTGGCAGCTGGTGGGGCGTCTCGATTTTCAGCTGCCGGATGAACAGTGGCGCGTGCGCGCGGCCACGCTCAAGGTGAAGGATCTCACGCAGGCGTGGATTGCTCACGTGGCGCGTGCCGCCGCGGGAGGCGTCGGTCCCACGCGTGTGATGTCGCTGGACGGCGTGCGTACATTCGAGGCCCTGCAGGAACCCATGGCGTTGCTCGACGTGCTCATCGGGCACTATCGACGCATGCTCTCCATGCCGGTGCCCTACTTTCCCGGCGCGGCCGAAGCCTATCGGAAGGCGGTGAATGCCACGAAGAAAGGAGCCAGATTACCGTTGGATGCCGCGCGCGCTGCCTATGTGCCCGGGGGGGAGTTCAGCACGGGCGACGCCGACGATCCCTACGTGGCGCTGCTCTGGCGTGGCCGTGATCCCTTCGAGACGCACGCGGAGGAATTCGTCGCACTTACCGAGGCGTTCTGGGTGCCGGCCGAGTCCGCGTTGACCACGGAAGGGCTGGTCGACGGGCAGGCCGATATGCGGATGGAAGCGGGGAGCACGGAATCGTGACCACGATCATGCCGCCCTTCGAAGTGGATTGCACGCCGTTCGATCGGGGGATCTCGCTCATCGAGGCCAGTGCCGGCACGGGCAAGACATTCAACATCGCCATGAGCGTGGTGCGCCTGCTGCTGGAGATGGAGGACGACCGCCCGGTGGTCGATGGTCTCGCCAATATCCTGGTGGTCACCTTCACCAACGCGGCGACCGAAGAACTGGTCACCCGCATCCGGAACATGCTGCACCTCGCGCGCGATGTCTGGGCAGGTGCCCGGGATCACGAGAGCACGCCGACGATCGAGATGCTGAGACGATTGGCCGATGGACGTGAACTCTGGGCACTGATGCGCATCCGGGAGGCGCTGGCCGCACTGGACTCTCTTTCGGTGTTCACCATTCATGGCTTCTGCCGGCGGGTGCTCGACGAGTTCGCCCTGGAGAGCGGCGCTTCGTTCGGTGTGCAGTTGCTGGAGGATGGTGAAGCGCTCATCACCGAAGCGATGGAGGACTGGTGGCGTCGCACATTCTACGAGAATGTGTCACTGGCCGCGTGGGTGGTGGCCAAAAGCTGGTCGCCACAGGTTTTTGCGCGGGACTACGCCACATGGCGCCGGTGGCCGGATGCCGACATCGACCCCGTCGTCGCACCGGGCGATGCGCAGGCTGCGGTGCGGCGCGCCCTCGACGCGTTTGCCGCGGTATGGTCCCTCGACGCCCTGCGTGCGGCCGCGGCGTCGGTGCAATGGAACAAGGGGGCTCCACTCGCCGCAGTCTTTGAAGCCCCGGAAGCGCCAGACGACCTGGAGCGGCTGGCCGTGCGCGCGACGACCGGTGATCTCTCCGCGGCACAGGAAATCGCCGACATGCTGCGTGCCGACGCGCTGTACGCCAAGGCGAACAAAGCCGGCAAGCAGAATCGGGCCGCGGCGGATGCCATCTCCGACTGGCCCATCGCACGAAAGGCGAGTGCATTGCACGAAGCGCTGCTCACGCTCGAGCTGTCGCTGAGAGCGGACTGTCTTCTGGCGACTGATACACGGGTTCGTGCGGTCAAGCAGGAACGCCATGTCATCGGGTTCGACGATCTGCTGGCGCAATTGCACACGGTGCTGGCCGCGCAGGGCAGCGACGGGCTGCTGGCGCGCGCTATCCGTCGGCAGTATCAGGCGGCACTCATCGACGAGTTCCAGGACACGGACAGTCATCAGTTTCATGTCTTCCGGATCGCATTCGCGAAACGACCGCTTTTCCTGATCGGCGATCCGAAACAGGCGATCTACGGCTTTCGTGGTGCCGATGTACGGGCCTATCTGGCGGCGGGAAGAGCCGCCGCGCATCGCTACACGCTCGGACAGAATCATCGCAGCACACCCGCGATGGTGCAGGCGGTGAATGCGCTGTTCTCGCGTCGGGCGGCACCCTTCGTCGACGACGAGATCCGTTTCCAGCCGGCCGTGGCGCGCGAACACCCGGCACCACCCGCGCGGTTGATGGGCAGGCACGCATTGCAGTGGCTGTATCTGCCTCCGGAGGAGCGCAACGGCAAACCCGTGCCCACGAGTGCGGGCGATGCCAGGGCGCTGCTTCTGGAGGCGTGTGCCGACATTGTCGTGCGGTACGTGGCGGAAGGCTGGAATCCCAATCGCATTGCGGTACTGGTGCGGGCCGGCCACGAAGGGGCGGATATGGTGCGCCTGCTCGCGAATGCCGGTGTGCCGGCAGTGCTGACGGGCCTCGGCGACGTCATGCACTCCCGTGAGATGGAGGAACTGCAGCGCGTGCTCGAAGCCATTGCCGCGCCCGGAAACTTCGCGCGGGTGCGGGCGGCGCTCACGACAGGTCTCTGGGGGTTCGGGCACGATGATCTCCGCCGCCTGAATACCCCGGCCGGGGAGGCCGAGTGGGAGGAGATCCTCAATCATTTCGTGACTCTGCGTGATCTGTGGGTCGCCCGGGGCGTGTTGCAGTTGCTCGGCCGGCTTTTCGAGCTTCGGCAGGTCGTGGCCCGTTTGCTCGCGCAGGTCGATGGCGAGCGACGGCTCACCAATCTCCGGCATGCGCAGGAGCTGCTGCACGAAGCGGCCGAGAGCGAGGCACTCGGCATGGAGGGGCTGCTGCGCTGGCTCGAATCCACGCGCGCGGAGCAGGCCGATGCCCGGGGTGTCCGAGAACTGCGTCTGGAGAGCGACGACGAGGCGGTGCAGGTGGTGACGGTGCATCGCAGCAAGGGACTCGAATACGATATCGTGCTCTGTCCCACGCTCTGGAGCGTCCGTCGCGTCGATGCGTCGGCACCGGTGCTGGTGCATGAAGGTGAACGCGTGGTCTTCGATCACGGCTCGGCGCAGCGGGAGACGCGGATTGCCGAAGCCGAGCGCGAGCGGTTGGCGGAAGATTGCCGGTTGGTGTATGTGGCGCTGACACGCGCGCGGTATCGCACGTATGTGGGATGGGGGCCCATCGGGCGTGCGCCGAACGGTTCGGAACACTCGGCGCTGTCCTGGCTGCTGTATGATGGAGAGACCGTGAACGCATCACCGGCGGAGGTGGCCGAATCACTGCGTGACGATCTGCATTGCTGGGAACCCATGCTCCGTTCACTCGTCGAGGCACATGCCTCATACATGGCGGTGGACATCGTCGACAGCTGGCGCCCCGTTGGCCGGGTACCGACCCAAGTCCGGAACGCCGATGTCACACCCGCCGCGCGGATATTGCCGGCGTTCCCCACGCCCCGGGAACGTTTCTCGACCTTCTCGATTGCCAGCTTCACTTCGCTGACGGCTGGCAGCTACGAAGCCATGCGGGGAGCAGCGCACGAGGGTGCCGCGCGTGACCGCGACGATCAATCCGACGTCACGCAAGCCGCGCCCATCGTTCGTGAGGCCGGCGATTTCCGCACATTTCCGGCAGGCACCGGGCCCGGTATCGTGCTGCATGCGTTGTTCGAGCGTGCGTGCTTCGACGCCACGGATGAAGAACTCCGCGCGCTGATCTGGAGAGAACTCGAACCGCTGGACATGAGCGCGGAAGAACGGAACGCACGCATCGAAGCCGTTCTGGGCATGATGCGCGGTGTGCTGCGATCCCGGGTGGGCGCCCTGTCGTTTTCTCTCGATCAGGTCCCAGCCAGTCGCACGAAGCGGGAGTGGCAGTTCCTGCTGCCGCTCGCATCGACCGATCATGCACTGACTAGGCAGGGGCTTGCCCGCGTGTTCGCGCAGTATGGAGGTACACGTGGCGCCGCATACGCCGATCAGGTCCGCGCCCTGGGTGCCGATCGTGTGCATGGATTCCTCACCGGCTTCGTGGATCTGTTGTTCGAACACGAGGGACGATGGTATGTGGTGGACTGGAAATCCAACCAGCTCGGTTTCGATATCGACTCCTATGCAGAGGCGTCACTCGAGCGGGTGATGGCCGGCCATCACAACGTCCAGCAGTACCACCTCTACCTGGTGGCGGTGCACCGCTTCCTGAAACAGCGTGTACCCGGATATCGATACGAAACGCATATGGGCGGTGCCGCCTACGCATTTCTGAGAGGGTTCTCTCCGGCGGTGGCTGCGGGCAGCGGATGGTATGTCGACCGTCCCGATGTCACCCTCATCGACGCGCTGGATGCCGTGCTCGACGGGCGTCGTTCAGAGGCCGGAGCATGAACACGGGCGCGAGTATGAATACGGGTGTAAGTACGGATGTGGCTTCGGGAAACGTGCCGGTGGAGATCGTGGTGTCGACTCTGGACCGGTCGTTTGCGCGTCTGGTGGTGCGTCTCGCCGGCGAACACGGCATGACCGATGGGACCAAGCAGGAGCTGTTGCGGTGCACGGCCCTGCTGGTGAGCGCCGAGCGAGCCGATGGCAACAGTTGTGTGGAACTGGGAGAGTACGCCGGGCAGGAAGTCGATCTCGGTGGCCGTGTGATGCGGTTTCCCTCTCTGGCCGAATGGCAACGGCTTCTCCTGGACAGTGGCGTGTGCACCCCTGCCTCCTCCGACGCCGCGGATGAGGCGTCCACAGACGGCTCTTCCCTCTTCGTTCTCGAAAACGAACGGTTGTATCTGTCGAGATATCACCGGGCGGAATCACGACTGGCCGTCGCAATCCGTCGGCGCGCCGCGGCGGTGGTCACGATCGATCCAACCGTATCGACGGCGCGGTTCCGCGCACTCTTTCCATCGGCCTGTGACGCAGCGACGGTGGATTGGCAGGCACTGGCGGCCGTGGCTGCGCTTCGGTCACCGCTGGTGTTCATCACCGGAGGGCCCGGTACCGGGAAAACCACCGTGGCCGCTCGGCTGCTGGCGCTGCTGCTCGACCGGGATCCGGGGCTGACGATCGCACTGGCCGCACCCACCGGACGTGCCGCGGCGCGGCTGTCGGAAGCGATTGGTGCGGCGGCTGTGCGCGATGGTCTTCATGAGCTCACGCAGATTGCGGCGGCGACCGGAGGACGCACGTTGCATCGTCTGCTTGGCTATCATCCGGCCACGCAACGATTCCGCTTTCACGCCGATCGTCCGCTCGCCGAGGACGTGGTGGTCGTCGATGAAGCGAGCATGGTGGACGTGCTCATGATGGACGCGCTGTTTGCGGCTCTCAAACCATCCGCGCGTGTGCTCGTGCTGGGCGATCCCGATCAGTTGGCCAGTGTCGATACGGGATTCGTGCTGGGGGATGTCACCAGGGCCGCGCAAGGCGATGGACGGGCGGGCGCCGTTCGCTATTCGGCCGATCTCATACAGGCGTACGCGACACTGTCCGGTGTGCATGCTCCGGCGCTGGTACATGAAGACCATCCCCTGCCGCTGCAGGATGTGGTGATCCGATTGCAGGTGTCCTGGCGTTTCGGACGACAGGTGGGCATCGGACGTCTGGCGGAATGCACGCGGCTCGGGCGCAGCGACGAGGTGCTCGGAGTGCTCGATGACCCCGCGTGTGATGACGTGGCGCTGCGCGATCTGCCTGGCACGGCAGCGGTGCTGCTGGCACCCGTGCAATCGCAGATCGAACGTTTTCTTTCGGCCATCACGCCCGACGACGCTCTCGGGGCGCTTGCCCAGTTCCGCATTCTTGCCGCGTTACGGGAAGGTCCGAGCGGCGTGGCCGGGCTCAACACCCTGATCGAAAGCTGGCTGCAGCGACAGGGACGTTTCGTGGCGGGATGGTACGATCATCGCCCCATCCTGATCACCGCCAATGATCCGTCCACGCAGCTCTACAACGGCGATGTCGGAGTGGTGCTGGCGGTGGGCGGGGTACCGATGGTGCATTTCCCCACGCCGGAGGGTGGGGTGCGTTCGCTCTCGCCGTCGCAGCTGCCGATGCACGAAACGGCCTGGGCGATGACGGTGCACAAGTCGCAGGGATCGGAGTTCGATCATGTGCTGCTCGTGCTTCCGGATGTCGACAGCCGGGTGCTGACCCGTGAACTCGTCTATACCGGGGTGACCCGCGCCCGCCGTTCCGTCACGTTGTTCGGGGACCGGCGCGTTCTGGTTGCCGCGATCGAACGATCGGTGGCGCGGGCGTCGGGGCTGGTGCAGCGCTTGCGGAGGTAGCGGGAACAACGACAAAAAAAAACAGCTTCGCCACGGATTGCGCGGATGGGGCGGAAACAGCACGGATAACTACGAAAAAACATCTCGTTGTTGATCCGTGCAATTTCCGCCCCATCCGCGCAATCCGTGGCAGAGCAGTTCTTGTTGTTGCTGTCTTCGCTATTCCGCCGGCATCTCCACGCTCCACAGGCGCTTGCCGGTCACATCCCACAGTCCGGCCGTGAGCGCGCGTGTACGGGGATCGACATCGAGCGTGCCGTAGAACTGCATGTTGTCGCTGGGCGGACGATTGGGCTTGGGGGCCGGGCTCGCGAAACGCACTTCGGGACCGAAGGTGTTGTCGAGCAGATTCGGACCGAACGTGCCCGCGTGCATCGGACCCGCCACCAATTCCCAGAACGGGTTGAACTCGGTGAACTGCGCGCGCTCCGGTGAGTAGTGATGCGCGGCGGCGTAATGCACGTCGGCCGTCACCCAGACGGTGTTGCGTACATTCGCCTGTTTGAGCGACCGCAGAAGTTTCGCGATCTCGAGTTCGCGGCCCAGCGGTGCGCCATGGTCGCCGTTGGCCACCGCTTCGTAGTTGCGTTCACCGTTCCGTATGCGGTCTGGCACGATGAGGCCGATGGGCATGTCGCAGGCGATGATCTTCCAGGTCGCGCGACTGGCCTTGAGACTCTTCTCCAGCCAGGCCAGTTGGTCGGCGCCCAGAATGGACGACTCGGGCGTCAGCTCAGTCTGCTTGTTGGGGGAGTTGGCGCCGCGATAACTGCGCAGGTCGATGACGAAGATCTCGACGAGCGGTCCGTAGGAGAACGAACGGTAGATCCGGTCGCGCTCGTCGGGGTTCCGACGAATGGGCAGAAACTCGAAGAGCGCCTGTTTGGCCCGCTCCGCGAGCACCCGCACCCGTTTCTCCGTGAACCGGGGATCGTTCTGCAGCACGAGATCATGGAACCAGTTGTCACACACCTCGTGATCGTCCCACTGCGCGACGATGGGCACACTGGCACCGAACTGCCGTGCATGCGGATCGAGCAGATTGTAGGCGAAGGCGCCGCGGAATTCGTCGAGCGTTTCCGCCACCTTCGACTTCTCCTCGGTCACCAGATTGCGCCAGACGGTACCGTCGTCGAGCTTCACTTCCGGCAGCAGCGGTTGATCGGCGTAGATGTTGTCACCCGAATGAATGAACACATCGGGTTCGGCCCGCCGGAGTGCATCGTAGATGCGCAGTCCACCGCGCGATTCGTCGATGCCCCATCCCTGGCCCACCATGTCGCCCGACCAGATGACCCGTATGGGACGCTGTGCGCGGGCACCGATGCGGGGCGGTGTGCGGAACTGACCCACCAGCGGCTCACTGAATGCACCCGGCGCATCGTCGCTTTCGTAGCGCACGCGATAGAAGATGTGCTGGTCGGCCGGAAGCCCCGACAGATCCACGTGCGAGGTGAACGCCGAGTCGGGGCTGGTCATACCACCCCGCACGCGCCGGACATTGGTGAACTTGTCGGATGTGGACCACTCCACCAGGCACTGCGCCGGCCGATCGGTGCGACTCCAGATGATGGCGCGGTCGGGCAGGACGTCGCCCGTCTGCACGCCACCCACCGTCACCGGCCGCAGGCGTTCCGAGGTGATGATGCCCGGCGCTCCCCCCAGCCATCGGCTCAGCGCACTCTCGCCCGTGGGCGAGGCAATGCCCCCGGGTGGTCGCCAGAGTGCGGCGCCCGAAGCGATCGTGGTACCCAGGAAAAGCCGGCGGGAAATTGAAGGGTCGGTCATGCGCAGAGCCTGATGGAAGGAAACGAGGATCAGTTCTTGAACGGCATGATGAGCGGCGACGTCCGGTTGGCCACCAGAATGGCGTTGACGTCGTTCCGGATTTCGACGGTCCGGGCCGTGGTGTTCATGATGAAGCTGTCCATGCCGAGGTTGGTCGGCAAGAAGGCCGGCACGACCGCCGTCATGTACGGTGCGCTCATGTCGAGATTCGTGTTCACCTGAGCCTCGGCGAACGGCACCGGGAAGCGCAGGCCGATGTCCGTGGACCGACGCCCCTCGGCGAGGAAGATCTCCTGGCGCATCAGATAGAGTACGTAGTACCCATCGGCGACGCTGTCGATCTGGTCGATGCGCTCCGCGGTGACGGAGGTGCCGGAGACCGTCGGGACACGCACGGTCGCTCCTTTGCGATACAGGACGAATCCTGTCTGGAATGGCGCCCCGGGCGCAAACGCCACACGATAGTCCGTGCTGTCGGGATAGATCACGATGCCGCCGGAACGTCCGCGGTTCTGATTGCGGGAGTCGACCAGCTCCGTGGGGCGCTGCTGCACCAGCGTGAGCAGTCCCTTGAGACGGGTGCGCGCCGTGGTCAGATCGCTGGTGGCCAGTGCCGCTTCCGCGAGAATGGCGTGGGCCTCCTCGGCCTTGAGCAGCGCGAGCGGGCTCTGTACCTGTGCCCCACGATTGGGATACTTCGGATCGAGGAAGTCGAGACGGGGCAGTGGCTGATAGTTGTTGGTGGCGCTCGTGATCAGCCCCTGGAAGCTGTTGGACGGCCCCGTGACGCCGTCGAAGGTGGCGTTGCGCAGGAACTGGGGCGAGGCCGCCAGCAGGGCGGTCGCTTCGGTCGTGGCGTTGGCGCGATCGCCAAGACGATAGTACGCGCGGGCCAATGCCGCCGTGCAGGCGTTCCGGAGCGCCGCATCGGTGTACAGGGTCCGTGCCCGCTTGAGATCGTCGATGGCCAGGCGCAGGTGACCCGCCGCATCGACGATCGGCCCGAGCGCCGTGGCCGGCATACCCGTGAAGTATTCACCGACGAAGATCGACCCCATGGCGCGATAGAAGAGCAGATCGGCTTCGTTGCGTACGCGGGCGACGGTGTCCGCGGGAAGGACCACCTCGATGCCGTAGGTGGCACTCTCACGCAGACGGGCGATGTCGGTGAACATCGAACGCACGTCGAGGTCCTGGTTGTCGATACGCGGCTGATCGAAAACCTTGCTCTGCGTGGTGTAGTTGTTGAAGTAGTTGTCCGATACGATCTCGGTGTTCACCAGCAACGTGTTGAGCGTCTGCAGGAAGGTGCGTTCCACACCCTTCACCCAGAGCCTGGAAGCATCCGGCGTGCGCAGGAACGCGCTGTTGGTGACGTTGGGGTTCCGCACTTCGGTGGGACTGAACTGGTCACACGCGGTGGAGAAGAGCGCCGTGGCGACGATCGCTCCGTGCATCAGGTGGCGCATCAGGCAGCGCATCACGTGTGGCGTCGGTCGCGGTGTCAGGTAACGGGATCCGGGGGTCATGGCGGTACGTCGGGTCATGTCAGAAGCCCAGGCCGATCGACAGCAGGAAGCTGCGTGCGGCGGAATCGGTGGAGTAGTTGAAGCCGCCCACGGCGGCCGCGCCCTGGCCAATGGCACCGGAGAGGTCCACTTCGGGGTCGAAGCTGGAGGTGGCCCAGGTCAGCAGGTTGTTGGCCGCGAAGCTGATGCGCGCGGAGCTCGCACCACGGGGCACGAGACGTTCCGGCAGTCGGTACTCGACCGACAGATTGCGCAGCTTCACGTAGTCGGTCTTCTCGACGAAGAGATTGAAGACGTCGAGCCAGATGCCGGTCGGTCCACCGGCAGCCTTGACGGCCGCGGCGGGCACGATGGTTTCCGGCAGGCCATACTGGAACCGGAAGTGACGATCGAACGAATGCGACGAGGCGCCGAACTGGTAGTCACCATCAACATTGACGGTGAAGCGGCTGCCGAGCCGGAGCTGCGCCGACATCGAGCCGAAGGTGTCGGGGTGCGGTTTGCCGAGATACTGCAGCAGCTCGACTTTCTGCAGCGTTCCGTCGGGATTGAACGTGGCTTTCGATCCGCGCAGATATCCCACCGGCTGACCGGCTTCGACCACTGCCTGGATGGTGCGTTCGCTCAGGCCACCGAGGTTGAACACCGGCGTGTTGCCGGTGCTGACCATCTTGTTCTTGAGCGTGTTCACCGAGCCGGTGAGCGTGAGGCGTCCCGCGGGGCTCGACCAGGGCACGATGGACGAACGGAGTTCGATGCCGCGGTTCTCGATTTCCCCGACATTGCGCAGCTGCGTGGTCTGGCCGGTGGATGGGGCCGACGGCGCGTTGAGGAGCGCGTCCCTGGTGCGGGCCTTGTAGACGGTGAGGCTCACCGTTGCGCGATCGGCCAGCAGGCTGGCATCGAAACCGCCTTCGAAGGTGCTGGTGCGTTCGGGCCGCAGATTGGGATCGCCCGGCTGGCCGAACGTGGCCGCCAGTGCACCACCCAACGAGGAGAAGTTGATCGTCTGGTCGTTGGCGAACGGACGCGGGAAGTTGCCGGCCACGCCGTAGTTGCCGCGCAGACGGAACTTGGGAAGCCAGCGTTCGCCGACGAGATCGCGCATCCACGATTCCTGCGTGACTTCGTACACGAGTCCCACCTTGGGGTAGTACTGCGCACCGACGGTGGAGCCGAAGGCGGTGTTCTGGTCGGCACGCAGTCCCAGCTCGAGGAAGTACCGATCGCGCAGGCCGATATTGGTCTGTCCGTACAGGCCGTAGTTGGCCACCCGGAACGTGGCATCGGCTCCGGTGGTGGTGCCGGCGCCGGTGATGGTCTGTGCACCGTCGCGCACGTTCGTCGCGGTATAAGCCACCTGCTCGTCGTCATTGCGGAAGAGCTGACCGCCGAGGGCGGACACGATAGACACCGCGCCGTGTGTGTAGCGATGCTGCGCCGTCAGTTCGCCCGTCAGGCCCTGATAGGTGCGGTCGTAGTTCTGAATGCTGCCACGATCGGACGTGCCGGCCGGATACTGCTTGGTGTGAATGAGGAATTCGTTGGTCGTGATCGCACGCTCGTGCGTCAGACGCTGATCGATACCCACGTTGGCTTTCACCGAGAGACCCGTCAGCGGCTCGATGGTGAACCCATGCGACGTGGTGAAGCGCCGCACGCGCACCGAGTTGTCCTGCAGGGCTTCGGCGCGGGAGACGAAGCGCTTGAGCGCCTGCCAGGCCGAATCACCCAGCATGTCGATATCGGGATTGAAACCGAACGCGTTGGAGCGACCGCCTTCGATGAACCAGAGGGTGTTGTAGCCACCGGAATTGCCGTTCCGGAACCGCGGATAGGCGTCCTGATTGTACGACAGGGAGCCGGTGTAGCGTCCGCGGCGTCCCATATCGGCCCCGAGGCCGGAACGGAACGCGAGCGCATTGTTGTCCCCTTCCACGCGATGGCTCTGCGCGGCGCGCGCACTGCCGGAGATGCTGTAGGTGAAGCCACCCACGCCGCCTTCCACGCTGCCGCTGTATTTCTGCGTCACCCCGTTGCGGTAGAGCAGGTCCCGCGTGCGATGAAAGTGCTGGAACTGGGTCTGCGGCGTTTCCACGCCCGACTCGACTTCCAGGCTGGCCCGTGTCGGTCCCGCCACACCACGGCGCGTGAAGATCTGAATGACGCCATTGGCGGCATCCGATCCATACAGCGTCGTGGCCGCGCCACCGGGGATGTGTTCGATGCGTTCGATATTGTCGAGCGGGATATCGGCCAGGGCGCTCGTGGCCGCGCCCTGATGCGCGGAGCCCGAGAGATTCATCCCGAGCGCGGCAGGTGTGTTGAGATTGTCCACCCGCACACCATCCACATAGATGACCGGCGTGGAGTTGGTGCTGACGGAATTGATGCCGCGGGTCCGGATCAGCGAGGTCGTACCCGGCTGGCCGGATGTCATGCGGATCTGCGCGCCCGGCAGCTTGGTCTGCAACAATTGATCGAGGCGCGTGGTGGGTGAGGCCTCGATCTCGTCACGCGAGATGACATCGACATTGGTGGAGAGACGACGGCGTTCCATTTCACCACCCTGGCCGGTGACGACGATGCCATCGAGCGCGAGCGCCGAGTGTTCCAGCGTCACATTCACTTCATTCACGCCCGTGCGGATGGTCACGGAAATCCGCCGGAGCGCAAAGCCGATACGCCGGGCTTCGAGCGTGTGCTCGCCGGGTGTCACATTCGCCATCGTGAAACGTCCACGGTCATTGGACTGGGCGCCCCGCTCGAGCCCCACCAGGCGCAGCTGCGCATTGGCGATGGGGGCACCGGTTTCATCGCGCACGATGCCGGTGAGTGAAGTGGAGGTCTGTGCGTACGCGGAGTTCGGAAGTGACGCTCCGGTCAGCAGCAGCGCGGCGACCACTGCGCGGAGACGACAAAGACCGGAGTGCCACGCGCGCGGGAAGCGCGGCACGGAGAGTGCGGAGATCACGGTGTTCTCGAAGATGTGAGGGTCACGATGCAGTCCATGCGATCGGTCGCTGCATCACGTGCCCAGACTATCCGGAGCGTTCCCGGGACCGACGACGGCCCCGTAACGCGCGCGCAACGAGCCTGTCAGGGAGATGGGGCCGGCCATCGATGGCTTCCGGGTCCTGCCTCACCCCTCGCGCTCTCGCCGATGACCGTTACAATCGTTAGGCTAAGAACGAAGCCGCTTCCCTCCCACCCGATTGGCCATGTCTTTGCTTCGTCACGTCCTCCGCCCGATGCGCTTCGGCGCTTTCCTCGCCCTTGTCGCCACCGCCCGGCCCGCTGGTGCGCAATCGGATGAACCGTTCCTGCGTGTCCGGGTCGACGACGCGCGCAACCGGGCGTTGCTGGAGATTCCGGCGGCGCAGCTCAATCGTGAATTCCTGCATCAGGTGACGCTCACCACCGGCCTGGGAACGGGGAGTCTCGATCGGGCCACGACTGGCCCCAGCGCGATCGTGCGGCTGGAACGTCGCGGCAATCGGGTGTTGATGATTCGTGACAACTGGTCGGTGCGGGCCCCCAATGGCGATGCGGCCAATCAGCGCGCCGCCGCCGAGGCGTTTCCACGCTCGGTGGTCGGCTCGTTTCCGGTGGAGAGCGACAACGCCGGAGTGTTGACGGTCGACGCCACGTCGCTCTTTCTGGCCGATGCCTATGGTGTGGCCGACGGTCTTCGCGGGCAGGGCGGTGGGGGTGCCTATCGGGTGGATGCCGCGCGCAGCTACCTCGACGGCGATCGCACGCGGTCCTTTCCGCGCAATGCGGAAGTGCATGCGGTGCTGACCTTCGTTGGAGATCAGCCGAACCGCGCGCTGTCGCGTGTGGCGCCGGATCCCCGGGCGCTCACATTCGAAGAGCATCACTCGCTGGTCGTCCTGCCCGATCGCGGCGGTTTCCGTCCGCGCGACTATGACCCGCGTTATGGATTCTTCGGTACGCAGTTCGCCGATCTCTCCGAAGGGTTCGACGGCGACTATCGGGCCGGCTACATCAATCGGTGGCGACTGATTCCCCGCGATCCCGCTGCGTATGCGCGGGGTGAACTCGTCGAGCCGGTCACACCCATCACCTACTATCTCGATCCCGGCATTCCCGCGCCGTATCGCGAAGCGCTGCGCGAGGGTGGCAACTGGTGGGCGAAGGTCTTCGAGGCGGCGGGCTTCCGCAACGCGTTCCGTGTGCTCGATCTTCCGGCCGGTGCCGATCCCATGGACGCGCGCTACAACATGCTGATGTGGGTGCATCGCACGGGGCCGGGCCCGAGTGTGGGTCCCAGCTACAGCGATCCGCGCACGGGTGAGATCATCCGCGCCGTGGTGCGGATGGATGCCTGGCGTTCGCTCGTCGACTACAACATCTGGGCCGGTACGGTGCCGGCGTTCGGTGCGGCGGGTCCCTCGGTGAGCGCCGAGGCGTTCGTGATGGCCCGTCGTCGCCAGCACGCCGCCCACGAGATCGGTCATACCATCGGCCTGCAGCACAATTACATCGCGTCCTCGCAGGGACGCACCAGTGTGATGGACTATCCGTTCCCGCTCATCACGCTCGATGCCAGCGGCGGTATCGATCTGCGCGATGCGTATCGCAGTGGTCCCGGGGCCTGGGATTCACTGGCCATCCGCTTCGGATATACGTGGTATCCCGATGCGGGTGCCGAGAAGGCCGGACTGGCGGCGATCATGAAGGACGGGTTTGCGCGCAACGTCCGGTTCATCAACGACACGTACGCCAACGCGAACGGTTCGATCCCCGAGGTCACGCGCTGGGACGAAGGCGCCACGATGTTCGACGCGGTGACGCGCAGCAGCAAGGTCCGGCGTGTGCTCATGGACAAGTTCGATGAACGCGCCATCCAGCCGGGCGAACCGATGGCGCTGCTCAACATGCGGTTCGCACATGTCTATCTGCATCACCGGTACTCGCTGGAAGGCCTCAGCAAGTATGTCGGTGGCATGGACTTCACGTTCGCCATGCGCGGCGACGGGCAGGTGCCCACGCGGGTGATTCCGGCGGCCGAGCAGCGACGTGCGCTCGCGATGGCCCTCGACGCGCTCAAGCCGTCGGAGCTCACGGTGCCGGAGCGTGTACAGAAGCTGATTCCGCCGCCGCCGCCGGGATTCAATACCGATCAGACCTGGATCGGCGGCAGCGGCGGCACGGCATTCGATGCCATCACGCTGGCCGGGGGGCTGGCCACGGAAGTGATCGGCTATCTGCTCGACCGGGATCGTACCGCGCGTCTGGTGCTCTTTGCGGCGCGGGATCCCCAGGCGCTCACGCTGGACGAAGTGATGCGTACCATCGTGGCCCGTACGTGGGGCGCGACCGTGCCCGCCAATCCGGCCGAACGAGCGGTGCTGCGCGCGTCACAGCGTGCGGCGCTCGACGCCCTGCTCGATATCGCCGGTGATGTGCGTGCGATGCCGGATGTGCGGGCGACGGCGATCACGCAGGTGCGTCAACTGCAGTCCCGATTGACCACGATGGCCACGGCGGGGGATGCGGCGGCGGGCGCGCATGTCACGGCGGCGCGGCACGATATCCAGCGCTTCCTCGATGGCAACGACAAGCCGGAATTGCGGCCGCGGTATCCGGTGTTGACGCTGCCGTGGCCGTGATGAGAGAGATCAGATAGACAACAAACAGCCTTGCCACGGATTATGCGGATGGGGCGGAAACAGCACGGATAACTACGAAAACATCTCGTTGTTGATCCGTGTAGTTTCCGCCCCATCCGCG